>NZ_JBHUSE010000001.1:682318-864687 GCF_042674585.1 Arthrobacter sp. NPDC057013 | reverse complement strand
GCCGCGGACCCATGGTCCGCGGCCGTCGCCTTTTTGCGTTTTAGCGGCTCGCCAGGCTCAGGATAATCTGCACCGCAGTGCCGCCGCCATCCCGGGGCTTCCACTGGATGCTGCCCCCGAGTTCGCTCGTGACCAGCGTCCGGACAATCTGAAGACCGAGGCCCTCCACATGCGGCGTCTCCGGCAGGCCAACACCGTCGTCTGCCACGGTGACGGTGAGCAGCTCCTCGCCGTCGTCGCCCTCCGAGCGGTCGGCAAGCAGCCACACCGTGCCGGTGCGTCCCTCCAGCCCGTGTTCGACGGCGTTGGTGACCAGCTCGTTGATGACCAGCGCCAGCGGCGTCGCGAAGTCGCTGGGAAGCTCGCCGAACAGCCCGGACCGCTGGGTCCGGACCTGCTGCGACGGTGAGGCGACTTCCGCGGACAGGCGGAACTGCCGGCCGATGAGTTCATCGAAGTCGACACTTTGGGTCAGCCCCTGCGAAAGGGTTTCGTGCACGAGGGCAATCGTTGCCACGCGCCGCATGGCCTGTTCGAGCCCCTGCTTTGCCTCGTCGCTGACCATGCGGCGGGACTGCATGCGCAGCAGTGCGGCAACAGTCTGCAGGTTGTTCTTGACCCGGTGGTGGATTTCACGGATGGTGGCATCCTTCGTGACCAGCTCCATCTCGCGGCGGCGCAGTTCGGACACGTCACGGCAGAGGACCAGCGCACCGAAGCGCTGCTGCTCGTCGCGGAGCGGGATGGCACGCAGCGACAGGCTGACGCCGCGGGATTCGATCTCACTGCGCCACGGCATCCGCCCGGTGACAACGAGCGGCAGCGTCTCGTCCACCATGCGGCGGTCCCTCAGCAGGCCCGCCGTGACCTCCGCCAGCGAGCGCCCTTCGAGTGATTCGCCGTCACCGAGGCGCCGGAACGCCGAGACCCCGTTAGGGCTGGCGTACTGGACGATCCCCTCGGCGTCGAGACGGATCAGGCCGTCGCCCACGCGCGGGGCGCCGCGGCGGGAGCCGGTGGGCGAGGCGAAGTCCGGCCAGAGCCCCAGTGTGCCCATGCGCAGCAGGTCATAGGCACACTGGCGGTAGGTCAGCTCCAGCCTTGACGGCATCCGTGAGCTCGAAAGGTCCATGTGGGAGGTGACCACCGCCAGCGTCCGGCCGTTCCTGACCATCGGCACGGCTTCGACCCGCAGTGCCATGTCGCTGCTCCAGTTGGTCTCACTGGACCGCTCAATGGTGCGGCTCTCCCACGCCTTGTCCACCAGCGGCTGCAGATCCGACCGGATGCCCTCCCCGACGAAGTCGGCGTGGAACACAGTATGCGTCGTGGAGGGCCGGACGTGCGCCAGGGCAACGTAACCGTGCTCCGGATGGGGAAACCACAGTGCCAGGTCGGCAAACGCAAGATCGGCCACCATCTGCCAGTCGCCCACCAGGAGGTGCAGCCACTCGGCATCCCCCGGCCCGAAATCAGCGTGTTCCCTGATGGGGTCCGTAAAGATTGCCACTGCACCTCCAGTTTTTCGACGGCGGGACCGGTGTCCTAGCGTCGGACGATTGACCTCAAGAGCCTCAATGCTACCGAGAGCGAGGCCATGTCGTCCGCTTCGAGGGCGTTGACCTCATCGAACATACTCTTCGCGCGTCCCAAATGTTCGGCATTGAGCTGCTCCCAGGCCCTGAGCCTGTCCTCGGCCGGCGACCCTTCGTCGGTGGAGTCCAGGACCGCCGTCGTCATGTCTGACACGGTCGAGTAAAGGTCATCGCGCAGCGCGGCACGGGCCAGGGCCTGCCAGCGGTCCTTCCGCGGCAGGGAACTGATCCGCTCCAGCAGGGAGTCCACGTGGAACCGGTTGAACACCGTGTAGTAGACGTTGGCGATGTCCTCCACGGGCTCCTTGCGGCTGTGCGCGATTTTTGCGATATCCAGCAGGACAAAGCTCTCGAACAGCTCGGCCCACCGGTGGCCCAGGTCCTCGGGCAGGCCCCAGGACCGCGCCTTCTCAAGCCAGGAGGCAACGCGCTCACGGTCGTCACCGCGCAGGTAGTCCAGCAGCCGGGCCCGCATGGGTTTCATCGGCGGCTGGAACTCGGCGACGATGTCGGCGATGGGCCGCGACGCGCTGCCCTGGGCCAGAACCCAGCGCACTGCACGGTCCAGCAGCCGCCGGATATCGAGGTGTACGGTGCTCCAGTGCTCCGTGGGGAACGACGCGGGAAGCTCGTTGAGCTCGGACACCATGACGTCGAGTTCGTAGATTTCCCGCAGTGCCACGAACGCCTTTGCCACAGCCACCTCGCTCGCCGAGGTCTCCTCCATGGTCCGGAAGGCAAAGGTGATGCCGCCCAGGTTGATCATGTCGTTGGCCACGACCGTTGCGATGATCTCCCGGCGCAGCGGATGCGTGTCCAGTTCGGCGTCGAATTTCTCCCGGAGCTGCACCGGGAAGTATTTCCGGAGCGTCTCACGGAACCACGGGTCGTCCGCCAGATCGCTGTCGCGCAGGGCCGTCGCCAGTTCGATCTTGGCGTAGGCGGCCAGCACGGACAATTCGGGTGACGTGAGGCCCTGCCCCTGTTCCAGCCGGTCGCGCAGGACAGCCGTGGAGGGCAGCGCCTCGAGGTCACGGTTCAGGTCCGCCTTCTTCTCCAGCCAGTCCATCAGCCGCTCATAGCTCGGGCTCCATTCGGCGACCTTCTGCCGGTCGTTCAGGAGCAGGATGTTCTGGTCGATGTTGTCTTCCAGGACCAGCCGGCCGACCTCGTCAGTCATGGCCGCCAGGAAGTCCGAGCGTTCGGCGGCCTCGAGCTTGCCTGCGGCCACCATCCGGTCCACAAAGATCTTGATGTTGACCTCGTGGTCTGAGCAGTCGACGCCGGCGGAGTTGTCGATGGCGTCGGTGTTCAGGATGACGCCCTGCAGCGCCGCTTCGATGCGGCCCCGCTGCGTCATGCCGAGGTTACCGCCCTCGCCTACAACCTTGACGCGAAGGTCGCGGCCGTCCACCCGGATGGCGTCGTTGGACTTGTCGCCCACCATGGCGTGCGTCTCGGAACTGGCCTTCACGTAGGTGCCGATGCCGCCGTTGTACAGCAGGTCGGCGGGGGCCAGCAGGATGGCCCGCAGGAGTTCGGGCGGGCTGAGCTGGGTCGTGTCCTCGGCCAGGCCAAGAGCAGACCGGACCTGCGGCGAGACCGGGATCGACTTCGCCTGCCGCGGGTAGACCCCGCCGCCTTCGCTGATCAGGCTCTTGTCGTAGTCGTCCCAGGACGACCGGGGCAGCTCGAACAGCCGCTGCCGTTCGGCGTAGGAGCTTGCCTCGTCCGGGTTAGGGTCGAGGAAAATGTGCCGGTGGTCAAACGCCGCGAGCAGCCGGATGTGCTTGGACAGCAGCATCCCGTTGCCGAAGACGTCCCCGGACATGTCACCGACGCCGACCACGGTGAAGGGCTCGGACTGCGTGTCCAGGTCCAGCTCGCTGAAGTGCCGCTTGACCGACTCCCAGGCACCCCGGGCGGTGATGCCCATGGCCTTATGGTCGTATCCCACTGAACCGCCGGAAGCGAAGGCGTCGCCCAGCCAGAATCCGTAGTCGGCGGCCAGGCCGTTGGCGATGTCAGAGAAGGACGCCGTGCCCTTGTCCGCAGCGACCACCAGGTAGGAGTCGTCGCCGTCGTGCCGTACAACGCTCGACGGCGGGACGAGCCGTTCGCCGTCGGCTCCCGTCACGAGGTTGTCCGTGACGTCCAGCAGTCCCCGGATAAACGTCTTGTAGCTTTCGATGCCCTCCGCCATCCAGGCCGACCTGTCCTTCGCGGGGTCCGGCAGCCGCTTGGCGAAGAAGCCGCCCTTGGCGCCCGTTGGAACGATCACGGCATTCTTGACCGTCTGCGCCTTGACCAGACCCAGGATCTCCGTCCGGAAGTCTTCCCGCCGGTCCGACCAGCGGAGACCTCCGCGGGCCACCTTGCCGAAGCGCAGGTGAACGCCCTCCACGCGGGGGGAGTAAACCCAGATTTCGAACATGGGCCGCGGGAAGGGCAGCCCTTCGATGGCTGTGGGGTTGAGCTTGAAGCTCAGGTGCGGCTTGTCCTGGTAGAAGTTGGTGCGCAGCGTTGATTCGATCAGGTTCGTGAACGTGCGCACCACACGGTCGGCGTCCAGGGTGGCGACACTGTCGATCGATGCCGACAGCTCAGCGCGGACTTTTTCCTGCCGTTCGGTCCGCTCCAGCTCGGTCAGCGCGGGATCGAAGCGTGCCTCGAACAGGGCAGAGAGCCCGCGGGTGACCTCCGGATTGGCCAGCAGGGTGTCGGCCATGAACTCAAACGAGTTGGTGTTGCCCATTTGCCGCATGTACTTTGCGTAGGCCCGCAGCACGATGACCTGACGCCATGTCATGCCCTCGCGAAGCACCAGCCGGTCAAAGCTGTCGGATTCCACGGCGCCGGAGACGGCTGCGCCGAAGGAATCCGCCAGCAGCCGGCCCGTGGACACCGGGTCCACCCCGGCGGGGTACTTCAGTCCGAGGTCGTACAGGAAGAAGTCCCGGCGGTCGGCGGTCTCGATCTCGAACGGCCGCTCGTCAAGTACTTCCAGCCCGAGGTTGTGGAAGTAGGGCAGGATCTGGCTCAGGCTCTTCGGCTCCAGCATGTACAGCTTGACCCTGGCGTCTTCCTCGAGGGTGGCGCCTGCGCCTTCGGGAAGGTAGACGTGGACTCCCGGCCGCTCCTGCCTGGCGCCGGCCACGCGCTCGGCTTCGGCCCCGTACTGTTCAAAGCGCGCGATGTCCTCGAGGGCATCTTCGATTTCATAGTCAACCCGGTAGCTGGCCGGGAACGCCTCGGCCCAGATGGCTGCCAGTTCGTTGGCACCGTCGTCGGCGCTGCGCTCGCGGAGTACCTCGGCGATCCCTTCACTCCAGGACCGGGCGGCACGGACCAGCCGCTGTTCCAGCGCGTCGGTGTTGACGTGGCTGACGTCCGCGCCCTTGGGCAGGCGGATCCGGAAGAACAGGCGGGCGAGGGCGGATTCGGTCATCCTCGCCTCATAGTCGATGGACTCGGCGCGGAAGGTCTCGCGGAGTTCCTGCTCAATCCGCAGCCGGACGTTGGTGGTGTAGCGGTCGCGAGGGAGGTAGACGACGGCGGACATGAACCGTCCGTAGATGTCCGGCCGGAGGAAGAGCCGGGTCCGGCGCCGTTCCTGCAGCCGCTGGATTCCCATTGCCGTCGCGGCAAGGTCGGGAACCTCGATTTGGAAGAGCTCGTCGCGGGGGTACGTTTCCAGGATGCCCAAGAGGTCCTTCCCGGAGTGCGAATCCGGCGGAAAACCGGCGCCGCGCAGCACGGCCTCGACCTTTTCGCGGACTATCGGGATATTGCGCACAGAGTCGGTGTAGGCGCTGGTGGCAAACAGACCGATGAAGCGCTGTTCACCGTTGACGTTGCCCGCGGCATCGAAGCTTTTCACGCCGATGTAGTCCAGGTAGGCGGGGCGGTGCACTGTTGAGCGGGAATTTGCCTTGGTGATGACGAGGGCACGCTTTTCGCGGGCCTTGCGCCGGCCCGCGTCGGTGAGGTGCTGCACCTGGTGGGTGTCGTGGTGCGCCCGCAGCAGGCCCAGGCCGCTGTCCTCGCGCAGTTCCAGGACATCCTCGCCGTCCTCGTTGACCAGGTCGTATTCCCGGTAGCCGAGGAAGGTGAAGTTGCCCTCGTCCAGCCAGCGCAGCAGGTCCTGGGCCTGGCGCAGTTCTGCTATCTGGGTGGGATGCGCCACCTTGTCCAGATCCTTGGCGATCTGCAGTGCCTTGTTGCGCATTTTCGGCCAGTCTTCGACGGCGGCCCGGACGTCTCCGAGGACCCGCTCCAGTCCTTCCCGCAGCTGCTCGGCGGCCTCGTCACTGGCGCGGCCGATCTCGACGGCAATCCAGGACTCCATGTGGGACGCGTTCTCGCCCTGGGCAATCAGGTGGGACAGGACGGGCAGTGCCGCGGTGTCACCGCTGGAGATGCCGATGCTGGACGGAACCCTGTCCACCTTGACGAGCTCGTTGGTTTCGCGGTTGCGCGTGACCACGAACATCGGATGCTGCACGAGGTGGATGGCCGAATTCTGGCGGATCAGCTCGGCGTTGACGGAATCCACCAGGAAAGGCATGTCGTCGGTGACGATGTAGACAACGCTCCGGTCGCCCTCGGGAACGATGGAGATGTTGGCGGTGCCCGGCCGGCGTTCAAAACCGACTGCGCGGTGGGTCTCTGCCCGGGTGATCAGCAACTCGTGCGGATAAGCGCGCGCATCCTCCTCCGCCAGATGCTCGTAGTAGTCCGCAAAGAAGCCTTCTTCGGCTCCGATTGAACGGGACTGATCCTCCACGCTGGACCCAGACGACATCGACACACGCCTCCATCACACAGTTTGCGGCTGCTTCCTTGCAGCCCTCACCGTGAGCCTAGCCCGTCAGCCTGCGCCTTGCTGTGGAAGAGAACACAGAGGATCGGCGTTTTTGCTGGACAGGTGCACAAACGATTTCAGCGATGGCTGCCCGAAGCCGGGATTCCGGCGCCGATTCGAGCAATAGCGAGCCGGACAGCAGCGCCGCGTCTGCTGCCGCAGGATCCCACGGAAGGAAGGCTTTAATGCCCGACGACGGGCCGAACCGGTCCCATGCCTCACGGAGCTGACGCTCCGGCGAACGGCCCACGGCCGAGGCTCGCACTTTGTTGAGCACCACTTCGGGGCTGACCCCCGGCAGCGAACCTTCGAGTTCCGCCAGCCCCCTGACGAGGCGTGGAACACCGATGGGATCCGCAGACCCCACGGCGATCACGGTATCGGCCAGCTCCAGGCTCCTGAGAGTTGCCGCGTTGCGCCGCGGTGCCATGGTGTCGAAACTCAGCTCCTCGTCTGCCTCAAGGCAAAAGCCGGCGTCGACCACGATGACGTCGGCCAGCTCCCGTGCCCGGTCCAAAACAAGCGCCAGCGCGGCCGCGCGCAGCTCGGTCCAGCGGTCGGCCCGGGTTATTCCGGTCAGTACTCGGAAAGTCCCGCTCGAGACAGTCACCGGAACGGCGACGCGGAGCAACGCTTCCCGGTCCAGCAGCCCCTGGTCGGCCAGCCGGCAGGCCTGTGCCAGCCCCGCCGCCTCATCGAGGAGCCCGAGGACGCCGGCGACGCTGGCCCCATAGCTGTCGGCGTCAACCAGCAGGACAGACTTGCCTTGCGCAGCCAGCTCTCCCGCGATGTTGACGGCAACGAGGGTTCTGCCGGGTGCGCCCGCCGGACCCCACACCGCCATGACCCTGCCTGTTCCGGTCTGCGCCGGCTCCGGTTCGGCGTCGACAGCCTCGGGCCGCAGGGCTGCGCCGGCGTCGGCGAAGCCCGTGCTGTAAGCGGGGCCGGCGCTGTAAGCGGGGCCGGCGCTGTAAGCGGGGCCGGCGCTGTAAGCGGGGCCGGCGCCGGGATTCAGCCCTGCCGGACCCGGGCCTGAATGCCTGCTGACGGCGTCTGCGATACTCTCCGCCAGCACCGTGGATTCAACGGTCGAAGGGGCTGCCGTGACTCCGATGCCGCGAAGCCTCAACCGCTCCTCGGGGCTGTCGGTCAGGGCGATGATGACCACGCCCACGGCGGCGAGCCTGTCCACCAGCGAGGCAGTCAGCTCCGAACTTCCCCCGGCAACCACGGCGGCCCGGGCCAGCCCGCTCTGGCAGGCGGCCAGCAGCTCCGCGAGCTCCGCGCAGCGCCGGACCACTGTGACTGGACCGTGGAGCCGCTCGAGCCCGCCAACCAAGTCTTCCTGCGACTCACCGACTGTGACGACGGGGATGCTCACTTGGCGGCCCCGCCGGGATTCCACACAACGGAGATTTTGGCCTCGTTTGCCTGCGCGCCCAGGAGTGAGGCCATCTGCCCGTCCCCCACCAGAACCATCAGGACGGTGGATTTCGAAGCGCCAAGGGCAGTGGACCCCTGTGAGACCTCCGCGATCTCAGCGCCGGGAAGCAGCAGCTTCGGCTGTGCAAAGCCATTCCGGGCGTCAGGCATGGAGACCCAGACGTCGACCCGGGTTCCCGCCACCGCCTGCTCGGGCAGGGCCTCCTGCACGGTGACGGCAACCGGCTTTCGGTCCAGGGCGTCGACGCTGCCCAGGCTTTCCCGGGGAACCAGCTGGTCCTTGGCGATCCGCTGGACGGCCACCTGCCCTTCGGGAATGCCTGACTCCGCCGTGACGTAGTGCCGTTCGACGTCACCCAGACGCACCTTAACCCGGCTGATGTTTTCCGGCGTGAGTTTCTGGCCGACGGCGATCGGCTCGCGGGCGGCGAATACCTCCGTGGTGCGGTCCGCGCTGCCGACGAGGGCAACGACGCCGACAACAGAGGCAAGGACCAGGAGCACACCCACCAGAAGCCTCGGATCCTTCCAGGAAGGCTTCTTCAGCCGGGCTCCAGTGGCCGCCGTGCCTGCACTCATGCGTACTGCTCCCCCTTGCAGCCAGGGCGCTTCCATCGCGCCGGTCAAGATCATTGTTACGGCATGCCTGCTCAATCGGAAGAGCATTCAGGCAAACAGCATCAAACTGTGGATAACCGCATCAGCCACGCCCAACGGTGGCACAATTGGACTATGCCCCGATTCCTTACGCTTGCAGATGTAGCCGAACAGCTTCAGATCAATGCGCCGGCAGCTTATGCCCTCGTCCGCAGCGGCGAACTGAAGGCAATCCAGGTGGGTGGCCGCGGCCAGTGGCGGGTCGAGGAAAAGATGCTTGAGCAGTACATCGAAGAGCGCTATGCCGAGGCAAGCCGCATGATTCAAGAGGCCAAGTCCAAGTCCGTCTAAGCACGGGAGGCCCGTCAGAGCTCCCCGCCCCGCCGTGAGCGGAGGGCACCCAGCGACTGGAACGGGACGGTAGCCACGTCGGCAACCCGGCCGGCCCTGCGCGCTTCGCCGGGCAATGTCATAGCGAGGTCAAAAAAGTCCTGCCCTACCCTGTCAATTACGCCCGGGAGCTGCATGTCCGGTGACCGGCCCGCCAGCAGGACGGTGAGTTCGGCCCTGTCCCTTGCCAGCCCCCGCAGCGCGCTGGCAAGACCGAGTTTCCGGCGCACGGGAGAAGGCTCGGCCACGGCGAACCGGCCGAGTCCGGTGTAGTGGCCCACGGCGGCATAAGGTATCAGCACCTGGTGCGCCGCCTCGTCTATGACCAGGCTTTCGGAACCTGCGTGGCTGAGGGTGCCGGCAAAGACAGGGCCCGAAATCAGATGGATGCCAACATGCCAGCCCAGGGATCCACGCAGCCTGTCATCGAGTGCAATGGCAGCCGTGTCTGCACGGGAGCGCTCGGCAATCTCGGACTCCAGACCCAGGACCGCGGACTCGGCAAGCTGCTGCTCGAGGTCCTGGAAAAGTGCATTCCATCGCATGGCGCCAGCGTAGGCCTGCATACGAGGGCGGTCAATTAATCCACAAACTTTCCTATCTCCGTAGACAACGCCATTACAACTGCTGCAAACTGTCTCCACCAAGGCAAAACGCATCAAAGTGGATCAAACTGCAACAAACAACGGTTGGGGGAAGTCATGGCGGAAGCAGTTCAGCTCCGGGTGAGGGCAGAAGCCGCCCTGGCGGTCGTCATTCTGGGGCTCGGAATCTTCCTGGCGTTCGCCGGCGCCGGGATCGTCGATCACTGGAGGCGGTCCGCTGTACGCCGGCAGGCGCTGCTCTTCGACGACCTGCTTGGCCTGCTGGCCCTCGCAGCAGGGCTGGCCGTCATCGTCTGGTGGCTGCTGTCCCTGGCCACCGCCTTTGCAGCGGCACTGCTGGAACGGACAGGGCACCTCGCCGCCGCCCGCGCCACGGGGCGGTTCAGCCCTGTTTTCATGCGCCGGCTGGCGCTGGCCGCGCTGGGAGTGCAGCTCCTCGGCGCACCACTTGCCCAGGCGGCTGACCTGCCGACCGCAACCCATTCCTCGAGCAGCGGATCATCCGTCTCCGCAGCGTGGGCACCCCTGGAAGCGCGGGGGCCGGACCTGCCCGCCGGCCGTTCCCCAGACTCCGGCGAACTCCAGCCCCAGTGGATGCCGCGCGTCCCGGCGGTGCAGCCCGGCCTCGTCAGCCCATTGCCCGCACGGGCACCGGCTGAGCCGGCCGGTGCCCGCCGTGAGATTCCCGTGCGTGCCGGCGAATCACTGTGGACCATCGCCGCACGCGAACTGGGGCCCGGTGCTTCCGAGGTGGAAATAGCTGCCCGCTGGCCACTCTGGTACCAGGTCAACAGAAACATCATCGGTGCCGATCCCAACGCCCTTCTCCCGGGCCAGCTCCTCAGTCCGCCGCCACCGTAAGCGCGCCGGCACCCGTTCCTTCCGCACCACCGACACCCGCGGCCGCGTCCTCGCACGGCCGTACCAAGCCAGCCCTATCAAAAGGACCGATCATGACTGCAGTAACTCCAATACGGCATGCAGGAAGCGCTGTTCTTGCGTCCGTCCCGGCCGCGCCGGAACGAAACGCGGCGGCCCCAGCGCCCGCAGAGCAGACTCGCCCGGCGCACGTGCACTCCAAGCAAACTCTGACATCCGGGCAAACCCTGACAGCCGAAACGCGGCTTACGGTTGTTCCCTCCCCCGGAGACGAAGCGCGCGAGATCTGCGCCATCACCAGGGCCACAGTCCAGGCCGCCATTGAAGTCCTGGCGGGAACGAGGCCCATTCACCAGCTCGCTCGGCGGCTGGACCAGCGGTGCCTCACCGTGCTCCAGCACCGGGCTGCCCTCACCCGGCGGGTGGCTGCCCGGGCTCCCCGGAAAATGGGGCTGCTCCACCGCAACGCGTCGGTCCGCTCGGTCCGGGCGTGCGGTGTGACGCCTGATGTATACGAAGCCAGCGCGGTGGTCATTGATGAACTTCGGGTCCGGGCAGTTGCCGTCCGGCTGGAACGCAGCAAGAACGTCTGGCGTGTCACGGCACTGGAGATCGGCTGATGCGAAAACAGGAAGGGAGCGGAGCGCTGCTCCGGTCCCTTCCTGTCATGTCCGCTGGCTAGCGCTTTTTCTTCTTGTCGCGCCGGTCCTGCGATGCGGCCTTGGCGGGGTTACCCGAACGGCCCGCACCCCCGCTTTCGATCCGGGTCTCGGCTCCGCCGTCCTCGCGGGGCGCGGTGTACTGGAGCTGGGCGGGCTTTTCTGGCGCTTCAAGACCGGCGGCCCGGATTTGCGGCTCGTGGTGTTCGGTGTGGCCGCCGGCGGCATCCGCCACCACGACGTCCTCGGCCGGGGTGACTTCCACTTCGAGGTTGAAGAGGAAACCGACGCTCTCCTCACGGATGGCTTCCATCATGGACTGGAACATCGTGAAACCCTCACGCTGGTACTCCACCAGCGGGTCACGCTGGGCCATGGCACGCAGGCCGATGCCTTCCTTCAGGTAGTCCATCTCGTACAGGTGTTCCTGCCACTTCCGCCCGATGACGGAAAGCACAACACGCCGCTCGAGCTCCCGCATGCTCTCGGAGCCGATGGCTTCCTCGCGTGCCTGATACACCAGCTTGGCGTCAGACATGATTTCTTCCTTCAGGAACTCCACGGTGATGCGCGACTTGCCGCCTGCCTCGTCGATGACATCGTGCGGCGTGACGGTGACGGGGTACAGCGTCTTAAGGTTGGTCCAGAGCTGGTCGAAGTCCCAGTCGTCGCCGTTGCCTTCGGCGGTGGCTTCGTCGATGAGTGCGTTGATGGTGTCTTCCAGGAAGAACTGCACCTTTTCGTGGAGGTCGTCGCCTTCCAGGATCCGGCGGCGGTCACCGTAGATGGCCTCGCGCTGGCGGTTGAGAACGTCGTCGTACTTCAGGACGTTCTTGCGCTGCTCGGCGTTGCGGCCTTCGACCTGCCCCTGGGCCGAGGCAATGGCACGCGAAACCAGCTTGGATTCGAGCGCCACGTCGTCGGGCACGGAGCTGTTCATCAGCCGCTCCGCCGCACCCGAGTTGAACAGCCGCATGAGGTCATCGGTCAGCGACAGGTAGAAACGGGACTCGCCGGGGTCGCCCTGACGGCCGGAGCGGCCGCGGAGCTGGTTGTCGATGCGGCGGGACTCGTGGCGTTCAGTTCCCAGCACGTACAGGCCGCCCAGGCCCAGGACTTCCTCGTGTTCGTCCTTGACGGCCTTTTTCGCAGCTTCCAGCGCCCCGGGCCAGGCGGCCTCGTACTCATCCGAGTTTTCCTCCGGGTCAAGTCCGCGCTGCGCCAGTTCGGCAATGGCGGTGAACTCCGCGTTGCCGCCCAGCATGATGTCGGTACCGCGGCCGGCCATGTTGGTGGCGACTGTGACAGCGCCCTTGCGTCCGGCCTGGGCAACAATAGCTGCTTCACGGGCGTGGTTTTTGGCGTTCAGGACCTCGTGCCGGATGCCCTCCTTCGCCAGCAGGCGGGAGAGGTACTCGCTCTTTTCGACGCTCGTGGTGCCCACCAGGACCGGCTGGCCGGCTTCGTGCCGTTCGGCGATGTCCCGGACCACGGCCTCGAACTTCACGACCTCGTTCTTGTACACGAGGTCGGACTGGTCGATCCGCTGCATGTCGCGGTTCGTGGGGATGGCCACCACGCCGAGCTTGTACGTGCTCATGAATTCTGCGGCTTCGGTTTCGGCCGTGCCGGTCATGCCGGAGAGCTTGTCGTACATGCGGAAGTAGTTCTGCAGCGTCACGGTGGCGAGGGTCTGGTTTTCAGCCTTGATCTCGACGCCCTCTTTGGCTTCGATCGCCTGGTGCATGCCTTCGTTGTAGCGGCGGCCGGCCAGGATACGGCCGGTGTGCTCGTCAACGATGAGAACCTCGCCGTCGAGGATGACGTAGTCCTTGTCCCGCTTGAACAGTTCCTTGGCCTTGATGGCGTTGTTGAGGAAGCCGATCAGCGGCGTGTTGGCGGATTCGTAGAGGTTCTGGATGCCGAGGTAGTCCTCAACTTTTTCGATGCCGCCTTCGAGTACGCCGACGGTGCGCTTCTTCTCGTCGACTTCGTAGTCCTTCTCCGGCTGCAGGCGCAGGACCACCTTGGCGAATTCGCTGTACCAGCGGTTGGTGTCACCCTGGGCCGGGCCGGAGATGATCAGCGGTGTGCGGGCCTCGTCGATGAGGATGGAGTCGACTTCATCGACAATTGCAAAGTTGTGGCCTCGCTGCACCAGCTCGGACTTGTCCCAGGCCATGTTGTCCCGGAGGTAGTCGAAGCCGAATTCGTTGTTGGTGCCGTAGGTGATGTCGGCAGCGTATTGCTCGCGGCGCACAGACGGGTCCTGGTTGGCCAGGATGCAGCCGCTGGTGAGCCCCAGGAAGCGGTAGACACGGCCCATAAGCTCGGACTGGTATTCGGCCAGGTAGTCGTTCACGGTGACAACATGGACGCCATTGCCGGTGAGGGCGTTGAGGTAGGCCGGAGCAGTGGCCACCAGAGTCTTGCCTTCACCGGTCTTCATTTCAGCGATGTTGCCCAGGTGCAGGGCAGCGCCACCCATGAGCTGGACGTCGAAGTGCCGCATGCCGAGTGTGCGCGAAGACGCCTCGCGCACGGCGGCGAAGGCCTCCGGCAGCAGGTCATCGAGCTTCTCGCCGTCCTGGTGGCGCGTGCGGAGCCGGTCTGTTTCTTCACGCAGTTCCGCATCCGTGAAGGTTTGGAACGAGTCTTCCAGGGCGTTAATGGAATCAGCATAGTTCCGCAGTTGCCTCAGGAGCTTCTTGTCACCTGTGCGGAGAAGTTTTTCGATTAGTGATGCCACGTGAAGTTGCTCCCAGTCTCATGCTGCCGAATTCTGGCGTGATTTAGTCTACGGGAGAGACGCATGGCACGTTGTCCCTGTTCCCTCACAGCGGATAGCCGTTGCCGGCAGCCGCAACCGCGGGCGCGAGGTCCCCCACCGGCGAGACGGCTACTCCGTCCAGTCCCAGCCAATCTGCCATCAGCTGCAGTTCGGCGGCGAGTTCGACGGCGGTGTCGGCCGGAGCGTCCGGCTCACCGAAGCACGCCTTGGCAAGCAGCAGGCCCGCGGCCCGGTCTGCCTTCAGGTCCACCCTGGCCACGATGCGGTCGCGGAGCAGGAACGGAAGCACATAGTAGCCAAAGCGGCGCTTGGCCACCGGGGTGTAAATCTCGATCCGGTAATGGAATCCGAAGAGCTCTTCAAGCCTGCGCCGTTCAAACACCAGCGAATCGAACGGGCTGAGCAGGGCCCGGCCGGCTGCCTGGCGCGGCAGCCGTGCCTCGGCGTGGCGGTACACGGTCCGGTCCCAGCCTGCCACCGTCACCGGCTCGAGCCGTCCGGCGTCGACCAGCCGCTGCACCGAGGATGCGGCTGCCTTCGCCGGAGTCCTGAAGTAGTCGGCGAAACACCGCACGGTCCCGATCCCGTGGGCTTGGGCGGCTGCATCGATGAGCCGGTCCATGGCATCGGTCGGATCCGGTACAGCGGCGAGGTCATGCCCGGGCAACACCTGGCGGGTGAGGGCGTACTGCCTCTCGAACTGGTCAGTCCTTGACGCCGACGAGACGACCCCCTCTTCGAACAGGTGCTCGAGGACGCGTTTGACGGCGTTCCAGTTCCAGCCCCAGTTGACGTGTTTGCGGTCTTCAACGTGCCCGAGCCTGGCGGTGAGTTCGGCGGCGGTCATGGGCCTGCCGTCGGCGAGCGCATCAAGCACCCTGCCCGTCACACCGGAACGCAGCCCCGGGTCCATTCCCGCTGCCCCAACCCACTTCCGGTTCTGCCACACCACCAGGTCGAGGAAATGTTCCGGGCGGATGTAGCTGGCTTCGTGGGCCCAGTACTCCATCATGCGCCGCGGGTGCCTGGCGGCCATTTGATGGAGGATGGAGCGGTCGTAGGCGCCGAGCCTGGAAAAAAACGGAAGGAAGTGGCTGCGGGCCAGCACGTTGACGGAATCGATCTGTACGAGTTGGATCCGGGCAAAAGTCCGGCCCACCGCCCGTGAGGTCACGGGGCCAGCGGGCCGTCCTTTGTCCAGTCCTTGGGCTGTCATTGCGATCCGCCGTGCCTGCGAGAGGCTCAGCGATGCACCCATGTCAGCCCTTTCGTTGTTTGGGCTCCATCTTATGCAGTTGCGGCTGCATCATCCGAGCGGTACGCAAGGATTTTCTCCTCGTGCGTGTTTTCGCCGGGTTCGCAGTAATGGTCGAGGGTGATAACCCCGTAAGTCCAGCCGCGGCGACGGTACACAACCGATGGTGCGTTCGTGGCCTTGTCCACGAAAAGGTAAAAGTCGTGACCGATAAGTTCCATGTTGTCCACGGCGTCGTCAAGGGTGAGGGACGCGGCCGGGAACACTTTGCGCCGAATCAGTACCGGCGAGTCGCCGGCAGGGATGTCGTTGTCGACGTCGTACGGCGATTTCTCAGCCGGTTCCGGAGCGGCCTGGGTGTTGTTGCTCGCTTCCACGTAGATCGGCTGGTTGGAGCTTGCGGGCTCCAGTGTTGCAGTTGCCTCGCGTACTGCCTTGGGCGTGTGCCGCCCGTGGTGGACCTTCTTGCGGTCCTTGGCCCTGCGCAGCCGCTCAAGCAGTTTGTTGTAGGCGAGGTCGAACGCGGCGAACTTATCTGCGGCGCTTGCTTCGGCACGGATCACGGGGCCGCGGCCCAGGACTGTCACTTCAACCGTGAGCTGGTCACCGGTCTGCCGCGCATTTGTTTCCTTTGAAACCTTCGCGTCGACCCGCTGGACCTTGTCCCCAAGCGATTCGATCTTTGAGATCTTCTCGCCGGCGTATTCGCGGAAGCGGTCCGAGACCGTCAGATTCCGTCCGCTGATCATGAACTCCATGGTGCCCTCCAAATGACTTCGGTGACACGACGGCGGCACTTCCGGGGGACGATCTGATTGACAGTCGAGCCCCTTTCCGAGCCGCTATCGAAAGGTACAACTGATCTTGGTACCCATATCCGACGTTAGTTCATAGCAACCAGTTATTCATCCTTTCGCAGTTTATTTTTTTCTATGTCCCAGCTATCCCCCAGCCGGTCCACAGGATGCCGCGACCGCGCCGGTGCGGCCGCCGCATCCGGGGCGCGGGTGGCGGCAAGGACCACCGCGCCGCGGACAATTCCGCCGGCCTCGTGGATGGCCCGGGCGGCTTCCGCAAGGGTGGCGCCGGTGGTCAGGACGTCGTCAACGAGAAGGCACTGCCTCCCCCGCAGGGAGCGTCCGGGTGCTCCCCGCGCAGTGCGCATGGAACCGCGGACCCGTCGGGACCTGTCTCCCCTGCCGAGCCCCTTTTGCCCTCCGGACAGACCAGCTCGGGACAGGCCAGCTCCGGCTTCGGGCTTGCGAACCTTGCGCAGGGCATCGCTGCATTCCATGCGGCGGTCGCTGCAGCCACGCCGTACGCCGGCCAGCAGCAGGTGGACGGGGCTGAAACCACGTTTCCGGTACGCGCTGCCGCTGGTCGGGACCGGAACGAGGACCATGCCGTCCGTTCCCGCATATGCCGCCGCCAGCGTGTTGGCGAGGACCTTCGACAGCACCCGCCGCAACTGGCCCTGGCCGTGGCGCTTGAAGGCCAGAATGGATTGTGAGAGCTCCTCACGGTAGATGCCCGCCGCAACCACGGGCAGGATCACCGATCCGTCGGTATCCATCAGCGCAGGCGCCCCCGTCTCAGCCCGGAAGGGATGGCGGGTGAGCATCCGGAGCCTGCGCTCACAGCCGGCACACAGCGCCAAGTCCTCCTTGCCGCAGCAGACGCATTCCACCGGCAGCGCGAGCGCCATAACATCCGCGGACGCACCCGCCAGCAGGTCCCAGGCCCTAAGGAGTCGCTGCCGGTGATCCGCGCGGTGGCGGGCATGCCACGGCGGCTGGGGCCCGAGATCGGGATCTGCCGACGCCCTCTGCCCCTCTCCCGTCCGATGGCTCCCCACGGTTAAAGGTTGCCGCGCTGGAGCCTGCCTGCAAAAGAGCGAGTGTCCCTATGTGGAAAACGCGGGCCGGGAAACGCCCTGCGCGGGTATGCCGAACGCGGCCAGGACCGGTAAGGGTCAGCCGGGGAAGGACGGGTCCGTGGGTCCCCTGAGCTGCGCCGACCAGCCATTGCCGAGCCTCTGGAAGATGCCGTCCCTGGACTGCGCGTAGATCTCCTCGGGGCCGTTGCCGGCGCTGAGGGCAACCAGCCCCGGCCACGGCGCAAGTTTCTGCGGCTGGGACGAGGTGAGGGACAGCAGTTCGGGAGTGACGTTCGCCGTGCCGTCACCCTTCATGACCACCGCAGTGGTGTCGTTCACCCACACTCCCTGGTCCGGGTTGCCGCTGGCCTGCAGCGTGATGGGCGCAGTCAGTTCCTTGGGAGTGCCGTCAGCACCGCGGATGATCCCGGCCACTTGCACCCGTGTAGTGCCGTTCTGTTCGGAGATCACCAGTGCCCGGACACCTTCCCGGGACACCCGGAAGTCCTTGACCGAGCGGCCGGCCAGCCAGGACGGCGTCAGCGTTACGGAAGGAACCGCCGCCCCCTGGGCGATTCCCGTGGGACGGAAGGCAGTCAGCTCCGTGACGCCCTGCGCCCCGGGTCCCGCGGTCCACAGCCAGTCGTTCAGGCTGAACGAGGGGTGGGTCAGCGTGCTGCGGGTGGTCAGGGCGCGCGCCGGCTGGCCGGGCACCATCGAATAGAGGGTGCTGCGGCTGCTGTTCAGGAAGGCCACCGTCTGCGAGACGGGCGACTCGGCAGGCGAGCGTGGTTTCAGCGCCGCCACCGGCTGCATGTCGGGCAGCGGCGACACTCTGTTGTTCTCGTACCGCACCAGCTCGTTGTTGCTGACGGCGATCTGTCGCGCGGGCACATTTCTGTTCTGGACCGGCGGCAGCACCGAGCCGTTGTCCTCCACCCGGACGAGGTCCTGGTTCGCCCGCAACTCCACGTTAATAACGTCCGGCTGGCTGCGGAATGTGAGGGCCAGTTGGGTCTGCATCCTGAGCCTGTCCTCGGTGGAGGCGTCAGTCAGCTCCTTGGCCGACAGGTCCACCTGGGCGGCGCCCGACACAACGGGCACCGACTCTCTGGCGAGTTTCATTCCGGACGGGAAGGCACTGACGACGGCGCCCTTCAGGTAGGGGGCGGGTCCGGCGAGCAGGGCACTCGTCATGGCTTTAACTGTCTTCTTCTTAATGAACCAGCGGACGTCCGGGACGGCATATGTGAAGCTGGGGTCGTAGAAGTAGATGGGGTAGGCACCGTAGATGACCTTGAAGGTCTCCTCGGGAATGGCCGTGCCGTCGGGGATCTTCGAGATGCGCCATTCGCCGTCAACCTGCACCAGCGTCACGGGGATGTTTTCCTTGGTTCCCTCAGGCATCTGGGTGGCCACGCCGTCGGAATCCACGGAGTACGCGACGTCCAGTTCGTAGTTGTAGACGCCCTCGACGCCGGTCTTCACCACCCGCTCGGAGCGGAACACCAGCGTCCGCTGGTCAGGCTTCCAGGCGACCGAGGACGCCTGGGTGAGGTACTGCCGCGCCACGGCGTAGTCATCCTCGTACCCGCTGCCTGCCAGGTAGAAGTCCTCGATAACCGCCTCGGGACTGGACCCTGTGCGCGGGGCGACCGGAAAGAACACCGGCGCATTGGGATTTCCGGCGCTTTCGTCCGTGCTCTTTCCAACCGGGCCGGACCGCGGGATCTGGGCGCAGGAGGCCAGGAACAGCAGCACGACGGCCAGCAGCCCCGCGGCCAGTCCGCGTGCAGCCGGGCGCACCGTGCGCACCGGGCGCACCGGGCTCACGAACGCTCCCCCGTGTGCGCTGCCTCCGCGGCAGGCTCTGCCTCTCCGGCCGGAGCGACGCCACCAGCGGAGTCCCCGGCGGCCGCAGAGCCGTGGGACGCGGAGTCACCAGCGGCGGAGTCTTCGGGCACTGTCGTGGCGCCCGGCCCGAGGACAAGAACACTGTGGTCGCCGGGCGTGCCCAGACCCACGTCAGCAGGCTCGAGCGGCAGCGGCGACTTCGTGATGGTGCCGCCCTGCTTGAGCGGAAGCGTGAGCCGGAAGCTGGAGCCGACGCCGGTATTTCCCCAGGCCTGCAGCCAGCCGTTGTGCAGTTTGGTGTCTTCGGTGGCAATGGACAGGCCCAGGCCGCTGCCTCCGGTGGTGCGGGCCCGGGCCGGGTCGGCACGCCAGAAGCGGTCAAAGACCCGTGCCGCCTCGGCCGGACTCATGCCGATTCCGTGGTCCCGCACGGTGACGGCGACGGCGTCCCCGTGCGAGGCCACGGAGATATTGACGGGCCGGCCTTCGCCGTGTTCGAGGGCGTTCAGGATCAGGTTCCGCAGGATCCTGTCGATGCGCCGGGAGTCCATTTCCACCACAACACTGCCCTCCGGCGCATTCAGGATCATCTTCGAACCGTACTCTTCGGCGACAGGTGCCGCGCCCTCCATCACATGCGAGATGAGCTGGACGATGTCCGTTGCTTCGGCGTCGAGCATGGCAACACCGGCGTCGAACCTGGAAATTTCCAGCAGGTCCGCCAGCAGTGACTGGAACCGCTCCACCTGGTTATAGAGCAGTTCGGCCGACCTCTTGTTGATGGGGTCGAAGTCGTCGCGGGCGTCGTAGAGCACCTCGGCAGCCATCCTGACGGTGGTCAGCGGCGTGCGGAGCTCGTGGGAGACGTCGGAAACGAAGCGCTGCTGCATCTGCGACAGCGTGGCCAGCTGCGTGATCTGCTCCTGCAGGCTCGCGGCCATATGGTTGAACGACGCCCCGAGGCGGGCCACCTCGTCCTCCCCCTTGACCACCATGCGTTCCTGCAGCTGGCCTGCCGCCAGCTTCTCGGACACCACGGCAGCATGGCTGACAGGGCTCACCACGTTGCGGGTGACGTACCAGGCGATCGCGCCAATCATGAGAATCAGCGCAGCGCCGCCGGCCCAGAGGACGTTCTGGATTTCATTCAGGGTCTGCTGCGCGGTGTTGAGGTCGTAGATCAGGTACAGCTCGTAGACGGTGCCGTTGAAGGTCACCTTGTTGCCGACGGCGATGCCTGGCCGGTCTTCGGTCCCCACCGGGAATTCCGTGGATGCCCAGAACTGTTCCTTGCCGGAATCCTGAACGGCTTTCCGGAGGTCCGGGGGGATGACGCTGATGGTCAGCTGGTCCGATGCACGCGACTCCACCCACCGGTTGCGGGGCTTGGTCTGCTCGGGCATCGCCTCAAACACGTAACGGCGCTGGATCACCGAGCCCTTGCCCTCCACCGCGTTCAGGGTGTCGTAGACGAGGGTGATCACGCTGGACTGGTCGGTGACCTGGGCGCCGTCAAACGTGTCCTGCACCTGCTTGACGTTGTAGCGGGTCTCGGACTCCGCCTGCGTCAGCCGTTCCTGGAACAGGTTGTTGGCGATCTGGTTCGACAGGTAGGCGCCGACGATCGCGAACGAACTGATGGACAGCAGCAGGGTGGTCAGCACCGTGCGGAACTGCAGCGACCGGCGCCACCGCCGCTGGAGGGAATGCAGCAAGAACCGGATACCGGGAAATATGCGGTCGACGCCGGTGCGCACCAGGCGTGCGACCCGCAGCACCACGATCAGGGCGCGGCGCCGCCAGATACGGGCCTGCGAAGGCAGCCTCGCGAGCCCGGCGCCAAAGGCGTCGGTGTGCTCCGGGACCGGATGGGAGCCGGCCTTGCGCGAACCGTCCCGGGCATGCTCCGCCGCGGGAGCGCTGCCGTGGGTTTCGGGACCGGATCCCACGGGCGCCTCAGGGGGATTCTGGCCCTGGGGTTCAGGACCCTGCTTTGTAGCCGACACCACGAACCGTCAATACAACTTCCGGGGCTTCCGGATCACGTTCAATCTTGGACCGCAGTCGCTGGACATGGACATTGACCAGCCGGGTGTCAGCCGCGTGGCGGTAACCCCAGACCTGCTCCAGGAGCAGTTCACGGGTGAACACTTGCCACGGCTTGCGCGCCAGGGCCACCAGGAGATCGAACTCCAGCGGGGTCAGCGAAATCCGCTCGTCGCCGCGGCTCACGAGGTGGCCGGCAACGTCGATGGTGACGTCCGCGATGCGCAGGGTCTCGGGCGCCTTCTGGTCACCGGGGCGCAGGCGCGCCCTCACCCGGGCAACGAGTTCCGCCGGTTTGAAGGGCTTGGGCACGTAGTCGTCGGCACCGGATTCCAGTCCCCTGACGACGTCGGAGGTGTCCGACTTGGCCGTGAGCATGACGATCGGTACGTCCGATTCGGAGCGGATCTGCCGGCACACCTCGATGCCGTCCGTTCCCGGCAGCATCAGGTCGAGGAGCACGAGATCCGGCTTTGACGAGCGAAACACGTCCAGAGCCTGTCCGCCGTCCGCGCAGAAGACGGGCTCGAAGCCGTCGTTGCGCAGGACGATGCCGATCATTTCTGCGAGCGCCTCGTCATCATCAACCACCAAAATGCGTGCCTTCATGGTTATATATTCCCTTATTGCCCTTGCTTTGTCTTATCGGTGGAGTTTTCGGCGGGGCGCGTGCCGCACCGCCGGACGCGGCCCGGGGTGCGCTCCGGACGCCGACCGGACCGGAAGCTAGGATGCCCGACGGCGGAACTATAGTCTGGAGGTGCCCGGCGGTTGGCCGGTGCGCACCTTGGGGAGGAACGCGTTGTCAGAGCAGGATCCGCAGCACCCGCCGTCCGGACAACGGCCGCCTGAATACCGACCGCCGGAACCCTCCTCCGAAAACACCTCCCAGCCCCACAATCCGTGGGCACCACCGCAGCAGCAATCCTGGGGCGCAGCCCCGCAGTGGGGCAGCCAGCGGCCCGGGCCCTACCCGGCCGGACCGTACCCGCCCGGTGCCCACCAGCCCTACGGGCCTCCGCCCCAATGGGGCGCAGGGCCGAACCCGGCCGTGCCCTATCCGGTGTATGCGGCCCCGCCGAAACCCGGCGTGGTGCCGCTGCGGCCGCTGATGTTCGGCGAAATCATGGACGGGGCCTTCCAGACAATCCGGCGGAATCCCAAAGCGATGCTCGGCGCAGGCCTGCTGGCACAGGCGCTGGGCGCTGTGATCACCGCCGTTGTCCCACTGGCCACCCCGGCCTCCGGTGCTTCCGCGGAGGCCTGGCTGGCGAACCTCAGCACCGCCGAGATCTCCGGCGTCGTCGCGGGTGTGGTCGGCGGGCTCATGCTCTTCAGCCTGGTGTCCGTGTTCATCTCCGTGGTGATGCAGGGGGCCATGGTGGTCCCCGTGGCCAGGGCCATCCTCAACCGGCACACCGGGTTCCGGCAGATGTGGCTGCTGGCACGCGGCCGGGCCTGGACGCTGGTCCGCCTGGCCGGAATCGAGGTGGCGGCTGTACTGCTGGCGGCGGCCCTCATTGCCCTGGCCGCCGTGCTGCTGGCCAATTCGATGGGCACAGGGTCGCTGGTCATCGTGCTTCCGCTGGTCCTGGCCTTTATTGCAGCCTTGATCTGGGTGTCCGTCAAGCTGACGGTCGCGCCGGCAGTCATCATCGTCGAGGACCTGGGAGCGCTGGAGGGCATCCGGCGCTCGTGGGCCGTCACCCGGGGAAACTGGTGGCGCGTCCTCGGCATCGTCCTCGTCGTGTCCCTCCTCGTGGGCATCATCGGCCAAATTGTCCTTATCCCGGTCACCCTTCTCTCCGGGGTGCTCACCACCGTCGCCGGCCCCCAGGACCCTGCCGGCCAGGCGGCCACCCTGCAGGTGGTGGCCGGTGTGGCCACGGCGGTCGTTTCCGCCGCCGTCGGTGCGGTGGCGTTCGCCTTCCAGACGTCGGTCATGGCCCTGCTTTACATGGATTTGCGGATGCGCAATGACGGACTGGATATT
This sequence comes from Arthrobacter sp. NPDC057013, assembly GCF_042674585.1. Lineage (NCBI taxonomy): Bacteria > Bacillati > Actinomycetota > Actinomycetes > Micrococcales > Micrococcaceae > Arthrobacter > Arthrobacter sp. NPDC057013. The sequence continues at coordinate 841,840 of NZ_JBHUSE010000001.1, read as the reverse complement.
GCGCTGCTCCGGCTGATGGAAACCGGAAACGACGACGGCGGCATCCCGGGCCGGGGCGTGCCCGTCTACAGCGGAGGCCGGAACGGTGCGGGCCGAAACAGCGCGGGCCCTATCCAGCCTTGGCCTTACCAACAACCTGGGCCGTACCAGGGGCCGTACCAGCCTGGGCCTCGACAACAGGGGCCTTACGGAAATTCAGCAGGCTGGCCGCCGCCCCCGGGCCCGCCAACGATGCCGGGATGATCGCCGTCGGCCACTTCGCGGTCCTGCAGCACGTCAGGGTGCTGTTGCAGCGAACCCTGGAACCGCCCGTACAGCCTGACCGGGAAGAAGCGCGGCGCTGGGCGGCGGAGGAGCTCTCCAAACGCGAGTACCGGGACGCGGCACCCGGCTGGCTGGAAACCATCTGGCAGCAGTTCCTCGACTGGCTGCAGTCCGTGACCGGTGGCCAGTCCCCGGCCGATGGACCGCCGGTGGCGCCCTTCTTCGGCCTGGGCCTCGCCATTCTGATAGGTGCCGCCATCATCCTGGCGCGGCCCCGGCTGAATGCCCGCCGCCGCTCACCGAAGGAAATCTTCGACGCCGAGACCGCCGCCACGGCAGCCGACTACCGCGGGCGCGCAAAAACCGCTGCCGACAGCGGCGATTGGGCGGCCGCCGTCGTCGAGCAGTTCCGCGCCGTGGTGGGTTCTGCCGAGGACCGGGCCGTCCTGGACCCCCAGCCCGGCCGGACAGCCGACGAGGCTGCCGCACAGCTGACCCGCGCGTTCCCGGCGGCCAGCGACAAACTCGATGCCGCGGCCGGCATGTTCGACGCCGTCCGCTACGGCAGCGGAAGCGCCGTGGCAGCCGACTACGCCGCGATGGTCGAGCTGGACTCGGAGCTGGAGAGGCTCACGCCCTCCTACGCAGAAGCCGCCCCCGGCGGACTGGCGGTGCCCCGGTGACGCCCACGGCTGGCGTCCTGGTCGCGGTCCGGCGCAGGAGAACTGGCTGGATCCGCCGGCACCGGGCGGGAGTGCTCTTCGGCGTTGCCATGGCCCTGGCCCTTGCGGTGATTCTCATACTCCAGTCGACGCAGCGGGCCGACAGCCAGGAACTGTCCATCCGCAACCCGGGTCCGGAGGGCGCCAGGGCAGCAGCCCAGATCCTCGCTGGACAGGGCGTCAGCGTCGAACAGACAGCCTCGTTCGGGGAAACGGTGGCAGCAGCGCGCGCGGCCGCGGGCAGGGGGTCAGGTTCAACAGTCCTGGTCTATGACCAGCGCGGGTTCCTTGCGCCCGAAAGACTTCGCCGGCTGCTCGCGGAGACAGACCGGCTGGTGGTGGTGTCGCCGCGCCTGGCCACGCTGGCCGGCCTTGGCAGCACCGTCCGGCAGGCAGGGGTGGTTCCGGGCTCGGAGCAGACGCTGCAGCCCGGATGCGATGTTGCCGATGCCCGGGCCGCCGGCGATATCAGCGCGGACGGCGGCTTCCTCTACACCGGCGCCACCGTGTGCTACGGCGCCGGGGGCAGCGGGCGGGGCGTTTATGCCGCGGCGGAAAACGGAAAGCTCGTGGTGCTCGGCAGCACGGCCGTGATCAGCAACCGGTTCCTGGCCGCCGACGGCAACGCCGCACTCACCCTGCGGACCCTGGGCAGCCAGGCACACCTCGTCTGGTACTTGCCGGGTCCCGGGGACCTGGGAAGCAGCCCTGCACCGAAGAGCCTAGCCGAACTTGCCCCCGCGTGGTCAGCCTTTGTGGCCCCGTGGCTCATTGTGGTGGCCCTGTTTGCCGTGCTGTGGCGCGGACGCCGCCTGGGTCCGCTGGTCTTCGAACCGCTGCCCGTGGTGGTGAAGTCCGCGGAAACGGCCGAGGGCAGGGCGCGCCTGTATCACGAGGCGCACGACGTTGCCCGGGCGGCGGACAGCCTCCGGGCAGGCACCCTCGTGCGGCTTGCCTCAGCCCTCCGGGTGGGAACAGCAGCCGGGTTCGCCGACCTGTCCGGCTCCGACGTGGCGGCCGCCGCTGCCCGGCATCTGGACCGCAGCGCCGCAGAAATACAGCAGATCCTGCAACACCGTCCCGCAACCGAGGCCCAGCTTGTCCGCTGGGCCCAGGACCTTGTCCGACTCGAGAAAGAGGTGAAGGCCAGATGAGCCAGCAGCCAAACGGCCACCAGCACGGCACCTACGGCGAGGCGCCGGTGGGCACCATGGCCGCTCCGCGCACTCCAGACCATTCCCCTGATCCTGTCAGGCAGGCCCTGCTGGATGTCCGGCATGAGGTGGCCAAGGCAGTTGTGGGCCAGGATTCCACGGTAACCGGTATGCTGATCGCCCTCTTATCGCGCGGACATGTGCTGCTGGAAGGCGTGCCGGGTGTGGCCAAGACGCTGCTGGTCCGCGCCCTGTCCGCTGCCCTGAGCCTGGACACCAAACGCGTACAGTTCACCCCGGACCTCATGCCCGGCGACGTGACGGGGTCCCTGGTGTACGACGCCGCCAACTCGGAGTTCAGCTTCCGCGAAGGCCCCGTCTTCACCAACATGCTGCTGGCGGACGAAATCAACAGGACGCCGCCCAAGACCCAGGCCTCCCTGCTGGAAGCCATGGAGGAACGCCAGGTGTCCGTGGACGGCGTGTCGCGCCGGCTGCCGGTGCCGTTCATCGTGGCGGCCACACAAAACCCCGTGGAGTACGAGGGAACCTATCCGCTCCCCGAGGCCCAGCTGGACCGCTTCCTCCTCAAGCTGACCATGCCGCTGCCGGACCGCAACGCCGAAATCGAGGTGGTCCGCAGGCATGCCGCGGGCTTCGACCCCCGGGACCTCGCCGCGGCAGGCATCCGTCCGGTGGCTGGCGCCGACGAGCTGGAACGGGCACGGCAGGCCGTGGCCGCCGTCGGAGTGTCGCCCGAAGTGCTGGCATACATCGTTGACGTCGTCCGTGCCACGCGTGCGGCGCCGTCCTTCCAGCTTGGCGTTTCACCGCGCGGTGCCACCGCGCTGCTGAACACCTCACGGGCCTGGGCGTGGCTGTCCGGACGGAATTTCGTCACTCCGGATGACGTCAAGGCGCTGGCCCAGCCGTGCCTGCGGCACCGTGTGGCGCTCCGGCCCGAAGCCCTGATGGACGGTGTACAGGTGGACGACGTGCTGGGCAGCATCCTGGCCTCCGTACCGGTCCCCCGCTGATCCGGTGGCGATCTCCGGACGGCTGGTACTCCTGGCGGCGGCCGGGCTGGCACCGGTGCTGTTGTTTCCCGGCTGGCTGACAGTGCTTGCCGTGCTCGCGGTCCTCGGTGGCCTGGTCGTGGTGGATGTGTTGCTGGCTGCGGGGCTGCAGCAGGTCTCGGTGGAAAGGTCGGCGCCCGCCAACGTCACACTAGGGGGCACGGCAGACTCTGTGCTGACGCTGCAGAACCGCGGCAGGCGCCGGCTCAGGGCCGCGGTGCGTGACGCCTGGCAGCCATCCGCCGGGGCCGAAAACCCGGTCCAGGCCGCAGAGGTTCCGGCGGGTGAACGGCGCCGCGTCAGCGTCACGCTCAGGCCCGTCCGCCGCGGTGACCTCCGGGCGCCCCACATCACCGTCCGCTCCTTCGGGCCGCTCCGGCTGGCCGCCCGCCAGAAAACGGTGCAGGCACCGGGATCGCTGCGGGTGCTGCCGCCTTTCAATTCCAGGCGGCACCTGCCGTCAAAACTGCGCCGGCTGCGGGAGCTCGACGGCAAGGCCGCAGTGCAGATCCGCGGCGCCGGAACTGAGTTCGACTCCCTGCGCGACTACGTCCGCGGCGATGACGTCCGCTCCATCGACTGGCGGGCAACGGCGAGGCGGTCCGCCGTCGTCGTCCGCACCTGGCGGCCGGAGCGAGACCGCCGTGTAGTGATCATGCTGGACACATCCCGGACCGCCGCCGCGCGGGTGAACGACGAGCCCCGGCTGGACACCGGCATCGAGGCTGCACTGCTGCTGGGGGTCCTGGCCGAACGCGGCGGTGACCGAGTGGATTTCTTCGCCTTCGACCGCAGGATGCGCGCGCGGGCCGGCACGACGGCGGGAGGCAACCTGCTGGGCCAGCTGGTGCAGGCCATGGCGCCGCTGCAGGCCGAACTCATCGAGCTGGACTGGGCACGGGTGCCTGCCCAGATCCGTGCTGTTTCGGCGCACCGTTCCCTCGTGGTCCTGCTGACCTCACTGGACAGCGGCGCGCCCGAGGAAGGGCTAATTCCCATGGCGGCGCGCCTCGCGCGGCAGCACGTCGTGGTGGTGGCCTCGGTCCGCGACCCGCTGTTTGGCGAGATGCTCCGGGAGCGGACGACAGCGACCCAGGTGTTCCGTGCCGCAGCCGCAGAACGCGCCCTGCTCGAGCGGGAATCGGTGAGTGTGCAGCTGCGCCAGCTCGGCGTGGAAGTGGTGGACGCGGAGCCGCACCAGCTGCCGCCGGCGCTGGCCGACGCCTACATCCGGCTCAAGGCGGCGGGACGGCTGTGATGACCGACCCGATCTACCGCCAGGCCCTGGGTAGGGACTTCTCCAGTCTGCAGGCGGAACTGCAGGAGTACTTTTCGCTTGCCCCTGGCTCCGGCAGCTATGGCGTGGGCGAGGGCGTTTTCGAGGTGGTGGGCTGCAGGCAACGGTGGCTCCGGCCGCTGCTGCGGCTGACCGCCGGCGAGCAGGCCTTCTTTCCGGAGTACGGCGAGGGTGTGTCGTTCCGGATCGAAAACCATGCGCATCTGGACCCCTTCGGCCGCTCCAGCCTGACGGCCCGGCGGGAGATCTTCTTCCCCGGCAGGACCAGGATTTTCCAGGACACCACGAGTGTGGAGGCGGACGGCGCCCGTTCCCACGCCCCTGGCAACGGGGCCAGTCTTGTGGACTATGTGGGCCGGTACCGCCGGCTGGTCACCGACCTGAACCTCAGCGTGACGGCCGGGGGCCGGCTGCGGGGAGTTTCCGAAGCATCCCGCCTGTTCCTTGGCCCGCTGCGGTTGCCGCTGCCGGCGGCCCTCGACGCGAAAGCGTACGCGGAGCAGTGGTGGGACCCGGCCGCGGGGGAAACCGGGCGCCACAGGATACAGGTGAAGGTGATCCAGCCGCAGCTTGGCCTCGTCCTGGTTTATGCGGGCCATTTTGACTACCGGCTGAAGCCCTATCCGGCCGGCTGTTCTACGGAGGGCTTCCTTCCGGCGTATGCCAGGCCCGACCGCTGGGAGCGACGAAGCTAAGTACGCAGGCTTAGCCGAGCGCGAGCTGGTTCAGGCCGTCCGCAACCTGGGTCAGCCGGGTGAGGGCCTCCGTTGCGGCAGCAGGTGACAGGCTTTCAAGGCCGCCCGACGGCGTGACCCGCACAGTGCCGAGCGCCGCCAGCGGCAGTCCGAGCTGCTGCCACGGACGCCGGACGGATTCCACAATCCCGGATGCCTTCGGCAGGCCGCCCGGCCCGTCGGCTTGCAGTGCCCCGGCCCAAAGCCGCTTGCCGGCCTCGAGCGCCTCCGCGAGCTGTTCCCACTGCCGGGTGGTCAGGGCCCGCAGCGGGACGGCGATGGCGTCAGCGCCCGCGGCAAGGATCCTTTCGAACGGGGCCTCGATCTCCGGCACTGCGATCGCGATTTCGGCAGCACCGGCCTCGCGGAGGGCGTCGATCACCACGCGCCAGAGCTCGGTGACTTCCTGCCCGGCAACAGAGCGCAGGGTCCGGTAGCCGCTGGAGGTGGGAATGGTACCGGCGAGGACCGAGGCGATGTCCGGTTCGTCGAGCTGGACCACGAGCCTGACCCCGGGCACCGCGGCAGCCACCTTGGCAAGATGCGCACCTACGCCGGCGGCGAGGGAAGCAGCGATGTCGCGCCGGGCACCATAGTCGATCAGGGCGCGTTCACCGTTGTGAAGGTGCAGTCCGGCGGCAAGGCTGAGGGGGCCCCGCAGCTGGAGCTTGAACTCCTCGGCCGCACTGTCCTCTTCGCCGGCGATATCGGCCAGTACGTTGATGTCCGTGGACAGGGCAGACTTAGCGCGGACCATGTCCCGCCCGGGCCGGTCAACAATGCGCCAGCCGTGCGGCTGGACGTCCACCGCCAGGTCCACCAGGAGTGACGAGGTGCGGCCAATGGCGTCGGCACCGACGCCGCGGTCGGGCAGCTCAGCGAGGAAGGGCAGGTGCGGGCTGCCGAGCTCCCCGCGGATGATGCGGGTGGCCTCCACGGGGTCTTGGCCGGGCCAGGGTCCCAGGGCGGTTGCCGTTGCCTGCGCCGGCGGCTGGGGGTTTGCGTCCGGCACGGCTTATGCGGTGACCGGCGCGGAGGCGCTGGCCGTCCCGTTGGCCGTTCCGCCGGCGGAGTTGTGGTCCTCGGCGATCGCCTCATGGTGCCTGATCACTTCGCCGATGATGAAGTTCAGGAATTTTTCCGCGAACGCCGGGTCAAGCTGCGCGTCCTCGGCGAGCCGGCGCAGGCGCGCAATCTGGGCCGTTTCGCGTCCGGGGTCCCCCGCCGGAAGTCGGTGGGCAGCCTTGAGGAAGCCGACTTTCTGCGTCGCCTTGAACCGCTCCGCCAGGAGGTAGACGAGGGTTGCGTCGATGTTGTCGATGCTCGACCGGATTGACAACAGCTCCGCCATTACCGCAGGATCCACATGCCCGGCCAGTGAGCTGGCGGCGGGATTGTAGGAGTCGGTGTCAGGCAGATCATGGTTTAGCTCGGTCATGGTTCCAGTCTATGGGCAGCGCCGGACTCTCTGCCCGTGTTAAGGATGGTGGCAGAGAATGTAGGTGTTCGCACATACCGATGAGGGAGGATGCACATGAGGATCGCAGTTCTTGGTACCGGCGTGGTGGGCAGGACTTTGGCGGGCAAACTCGTGGAGTCCGGGCACGACGTCGTTCTCGGGTCACGGACCGCCGCCAACGAGGCCGCCGTGGGCTGGGCAGCGGAGGCGGGGCCGCGGGCCAAGGCCGCGACCTTCTTCGACGCCGCGGCGGAGGCCGAGGTGGTCATCAACGCGACGCCCGGCGCGGTATCACTTGATGTGCTGGCCGCGGCCAGCACGGGGAACCTCGCCGGCAAGGTGCTGATCGACGTTGCCAATCCGCTGGACCATTCGGCGGGATTTCCGCCGTCGCTCTCCATCTCGAACACCGACAGCCTGGCGGAGACCATCCAGCGCGCGTTTCCCACTGTCCGCGTGGTGAAGGCACTGAACACCATGCGCGCCGATGTCATGGTGGCGCCGGACCGGCTGGCGGGCGGGGACCACGACGTGTTCATGGCCGGGGATGACGCGGAGGCCAAGGACGTGGTGGCCGGACTCCTGCGGGAATTCGGCTGGCGGCCCGAGCACATCAGGGATCTGGGCGCGCTCGAGGCGGCACGGGGCCTGGAGATGTGGCTGCCGCTGTGGCTGCGGATCTTCCTGAAGCAGGGAAACACCGTGTTCAACATCAAGGTGGTCTCCGAGTAGCCATCAAAGCCACGCGTCCCCGTCCTCGGGAGAGGACGGGGACGCGTGGCTGCCTTGCGGCGTCCGGCGTGCGCTGGATAACCAGCGGCTAGATACCCAGCAGGGCGCGGTGGTCCTCCCGGCGCTTGGCCTGCTCGGCGGGATCCGGGACGGGCAGCGACGCGATGAGCCGCCTCGTATAGTCATGCTGCGGGGCACCCATGACCTGGTGGCCGATCCCCTGCTCGACGAGCTTGCCCTTGTACAGCACCCCGACCCAGTGCGACAGCATGTCCACAACGGCAAGGTCGTGGCTGATGAACAGCGCTGCGAATCCGAACTCCTGCTGGATTTCCTTGAAGAGTTCCAGGACTTTCGCCTGCACCGAAACGTCCAGTGCCGACGTCGGCTCATCCGCGATGAGCAGTTTCGGGTTCAGGATGAGCGCCCGCGCCAGTGAAGCGCGCTGGCGCTGCCCGCCGCTCAGCTCATGCGGGAAACGGTCGGCGTACGACGCCGGCAGCTGGACTGACTCCAGCAGCTCACCGACGCGCTTGCGCGCCTGTGCCGGTGACGGGTTGGTGTGGATGACCAGGGGTTCGGCGACGCAGTCGCCGATGGTCAGCTGCGGGTTGAAGGACGCCGCCGGGTCCTGGAAGACGAACCCGATCTCCTTCCGGAGCGGCTTGAAGCTCCGTTCCTTGAAGTTCAGCATCTCGTAACCGAGCACGTTCAGGCTTCCGCCGGTGGTCCGGTTGAGGCCGGCGATGGCCCGGCCGATGGTCGTCTTGCCCGACCCCGATTCGCCGACGAGCCCGAATACCTCGCCCTCGGACACGGTGAAGCTGACGCCGTCCACGGCCTTGAAGGCGGGGCTGCCCAGCCGCCCGGGATATTCGATGGTGAGGCCCTTCGCCTCCACCAGGACCTTGCCGTCCTGGTGCGCCCGTTCCGTCATGCCCTCCGACGCCGAATGCCGGCCCAGGTGCGGCACGGCGGCCAGCAGCTTGCGGGTGTACTCCTGCCGCGGCTCGGCGAAGAGGGTCTTCGCCGGAGCCTCCTCGACGACGTCGCCCCGGTACATCACCACGACGCGGTCGGCGAGGTCCGCCACCACTCCCATGTTGTGCGTGATCAGCACGATGGATGTCCCGTACTTGTCCCGCAGATCACGCAGGAGCTCCAGGATCTCCGCCTGCACGGTGACGTCCAGGGCGGTGGTGGGCTCGTCCGCCACGATCAGCCCCGGGTTCAGTGCGAGCGCGGCGGCGATGACCACGCGCTGCTTCTGGCCGCCGGAGAACTGGTGGGGGTAGTAGTTGACGCGCGTTTCCGGGTCCGGGATGCCCACTTTGCGCAGGGCCTCGACGGCCCTGGCCTTCGCCTCCTTCGCCGTGACCCGCTTACCGCTGTCCCGGCCGGTGTGGGCGAGGATCCCTTCGGCGATCTGCCAGCCGACGGTGAAGACGGGGTTCAGTGCCGTGGACGGCTCCTGGAAGACCATGGCCACGTCCCGCCCCCGGATCTGGCGGAGCTTCGCGGGGCTGACGCTGATGACGTTGTTGCCGTTGATCAGCACCGCGCCGGAGCTGATGGCAGTTTCCGGCAGCAGACCCAGGATGGTCTTGGCCGTCACGGTCTTGCCGGAGCCCGATTCACCGACGATGGCGAGCACTTCACCGGCCTTCACCTCAAGGCTCACGTCCTTGACGGCGTGGACGTCCCCGGCGTCGGTGGCGAACGTGACCTTGAGATGGTCGATGTCCAGCACTTGTCCGGCGCCGGCCGCGTGCCGGTCGGAAACAGATCCGATATTGATGGTCATGAGCTTCTCACATCTGCTGAAATGGCTGCCTGGGCCGCTAGGGTCGAGTCCGGTCCGCCCTTGTTACCGGCGCGCTTGCGGCCACGGAGGCGTGGATCGTTGAGGTCGTTGATGCTCTCGCCCACGAGGGTGAGGCCAAGCACCGTCCAGACAATGGCCAGACCCGGGAATACACCGGTCCACCAGATGCCGGACGTGGTGTCCGCCAGGGCCTTGTTCAGGTCGAAACCCCATTCGGCGGCGGATGACGGCTCGATGCCGAAACCCAGGAAGCCCAGGCCCGCGAGGGTCAGGATCGCCTCGGAGGCATTCAGGGTGAAGATCAGCGGCAGGGTGCGGGTGGCGTTCCGGTAGATATGCCTGCCCATGATGCGGATGCTGGACGCGCCCACCACCTTCGCCGATTCGACGAAGGGTTCAGCCTTGAGCCTGATGGTCTCGGCCCTGATGACCCGGAAGTACTGCGGAATGAACACCACGGTGATGGAGATCGCCGCGGCGAGCACGCCGCCGAAGAGGCTGGACTCCCCGCCGCTGATGACGATGGCCATGACGATGGCCACCAGCAGCGACGGGAACGCGTAGATGGCGTCTGCCACCACCACGAGGACCCGGTCGAGCCAGCCGCCGAGGTACCCGCTCACCAGGCCGAGGATGACGCCGGCGAAGATGGACAGCACGACTGCCACCACGATGACGAGGATGGCGGTCTGGGAGCCCCAGATGACCCGGGACAGGACGTCGTAACCGCCCACGGTGGTGCCCAGGAGATGCTTTCCGCCGGGCGGCTGCTGCGTGGGGAAGCTGCCGTCGGCGTCGGACAGCTGGGCATATCCGTAGGGGGCCAGCAGCGGCGCGAAGATGGCGGTCAGGAGGAACACGCCGGTCAGGACGAGGCCGACGACGAGCATGCCGCGCTGGAGTCCTACGCTCTTGTTGAAATGGGAGATCACGGGAAGCCGCTTGAACAGCGGGGCCCTGCGGTCCACGGTGGTTTCCACCGGAGTGGCAGTGCTCATGTCAGTACCTCACACGGGGGTCGATCAGCGCGGCCACGATGTCCACGATGAAGTTGGTGACGGCGACGATGACGGCCAGGAGCACCACGATGCCCTGAACGGCCACAAAGTCACGGGCGGTCAGGTAGTTGGCCAGCTGGAAGCCCAGCCCCTTCCACTCGAAGGTGGTCTCGGTGAGCACGGCGCCGCCCAGCATCACGGCGATCTGCAGCCCCATCACGGTGATGATGGGGATCAGGGCCGGCTTGTAGGCGTGTTTGGTGACCAGCCGGAATTCGCTGACGCCCCGGGAGCGTCCGGCCTCGATGTAGTCCCGGCCCAGGGTGCCGATGACGTTGGTGCGCACCAGCCGGAGGAAGATGCCCGCCGTGAGCAGGCCCAGGGCAAGCGCGGGCAGGACGGCATGGGCCATCACGTCGCCTAAAGCGGCCATGTTGCCGCTTCTGAGCGCATCGAGCCAATAGATTCCGGTGGGCGCCTGGAGCCCGGTGAGGGCAAGTTCGCTGGAGGTTTTGGCCCGCCCTGCCACGGGGAGCCAGCCGAGCCACACGGCGAAGGTCAGCTTCAGCAGCATGCCGGCGAAGAACACGGGCGTGGCGTAGCAGAGGATGGCAAAGACGCGCAGCACGGCGTCGGGAATGTGGTCCCGCCGGTGCGCGGCGATCATCCCGAACGGGATGCCCACCAGCAGCGCGACGATCAGCGCATTGACGGTCAGTTCGAGCGTGGCTGAGCCGTAGGTGGCCAGCATCTCGGTGACCTTGCGGTTATCGGACAGCGTGGTTCCGAAGTTGCCGGTGATGAGCTGGCCCAGGTATTCGAAGTACTGCACGGGAAGCGGGCGGTCATAGCCGGCCGCGTGAATCCGTTCCTGCAGCTGCTCCGGGGGCAGCCGGCCGCCCAGCGCGGCCGTGATGGGATCGCCGGTGATCCTCATGAGGAAGAACACCATGGTGACCAGGATGAAGATTGTCGGAAAGATCAGGAGGAACCTGATCAGGAGGTATTGGCCCAGTCCCCCGCCGGACTTCTTTTTCTTTGTCGGCAAAAGGCCGTCGGCGTCGCTTGGCGGCGCCTCAATAAGAGTTGTCATTACTGCCTGATTCTGTGTTTCCGGATCCGCAACGGAGCCGGAATCGGCTGTTCACTGGCCAGCAGGAAGGCGGGACGCCGGGAAGGCGTCCCGCCTCCGTGGCTGGTCAGGACCTGGGGTGGAGCCCTACTTCGAGATCACTCCGAGGCGGGTCTTGAACGAGGCGTCGAGGGTCTGGTCCACGCCCTTGACGTCGGCCCCCGCAACCATGAGCTGCGCGCCCTGCAGCAGCGGCAGGGTGGAGAGGTCCTTGGCGACGGCGGTCTGGGCATCGCCCAGCACCTTCTCGCGTTCGGCCTTGTCCACCGTGGTGAGCTGCTTGGTGACCAGCTCGGTGACCGCGGGGTTCTCGTAGTGGTTCTTCAGGAAGTTGCCGGGGATGAAGAACGGCGTGAGGTAGTTGTCGGCGTCGGAGTAGTCCGGGAACCAGCCGAGCTGGTAGACGGGGTAGGCATCCGCCGTCCGGGCCTTCGAGTAGGTGACCCACTCGGTGGACTGGAGGTCAACCTTGAACAGGCCCGACTTTTCCAGCTGTTCCTTGATCATGGCGTACTCGTCGCCCGAGGACTTGCCGTAGTGGTCCGGGTTGTACTGCAGCTTGATGTTGACGGTGCCGGTGATGCCGGCGTCGGAGAAGGCCTTCTTTGCCTTGTCCAGGCTGGGCTTGCCGTTGCCGTCGCCGTACATTTCCTTCAGCGGCTGGATGGCGCCGTTGAAGCCGTCCGGGACAACCGAGTAGGCGGGAAGGTAGGTGCCCTTGTAAACCTGGGTGGCAATGGCCTCGCGGTCCACGATGTCCGCCATCGCCTGGCGTACGGCGAGCGCCTTCTTGGCGTCGGCGTCAGCCGTCTTTGCACCGAACGGCATGGTGTCGAAGTTGAAGACGATGTAGCGGAGTTCGCCGCCGGGGCCCTTGTGCACCTTGACCTTCGAGTCCTTCTCAAGGTCGGCGGCGTCGGTGGCCGTCAGGCTGCGGCCGGCGACGTCGATGTTGCCCTGCTGGACGTCCAGCTTCAGGTTGTTGGAGTCGGCGTAGTACTTGATGTTGGCGCCGTCGTTGGCGGGCTTGCCTAGGAGCCCCTGGTAGTCGGGGTTGGCCTTGAGGCTGACGAGCTCGTTCTTCTTGTAGCTCTCGATGGTGTACGGCCCGGCAAACGGCTTGCCCTTGACGATTTCGTCGTCGCTGAGGACCTTGTCCGCCGGGAAGACCTCCTCGTCGACGATCGGTCCGGAGTTGGCGGCCAGGACGCCGGGGAAGACCTGGTCGTTGCCGGCTTTGAGGGTGAAGACCACGGTTGAGTCGTCCTTGGCCGCCACGGACTTCAGGTTCGACAGCAGGGCAGCCGGGCCGTTGGGGTCGGCGATCTTAACCACGCGGTCGATCGAGAACTTCACGTCGGAGGAGGTCAGCGCGTGGCCGTTGGCGAACTTGAGTCCGGGCTTGAGCTTGACGGTGTACTCAGTGGGGGTGGTGAACGACGCCGATTCGGCGATGTCCGGAACAGCGTCGGCGCTGCCCGGCTTGGAGTTCATGAGGAACGGATAGATCTGGTTCATCACCATGAACGAGCCGGCGTCGTAGGAACCGGCCGGATCCAGGGTGACGACTTTGTCCGTGGTGCCGTAGGTGATGGTGCCCCCGCCGGCGCCGCCGGTGGACGTGCCGCCGCCTCCGGACGGTCCGGTGCAGGCTGTGAGTGCGAAAGCGGAAACGCCTGCCAGCGCGATAGCGCTCCGCAAGGCCCTCTGATTCTTTGCCATCTGTGAACTTTCTGTTCGTTGAGTACGCGCGGGGTGCCCGATCCGACTCGTGTGCGGGCAGCCCGCTGATGCCTCTGATTCAACCAGATGGTTGCCCGGTGAAACATTGCATCGTGTGAGTTGAGACACAAAATTTACCAGAAGGAATTCCATTCCGCTGACCGAACGGTCGGAAACCCGGAAATGGCGACAAAATAGGCCGGCGGAACAAATCCGCCGGCCGTCCTCACTCCGGAATCCGGAGCATCGTCAAAGTTGCGCCCGCTGCAGGGATCGCGCAGCGTCGATGGTCGCTTGGCCGAGGACCCTGCTGCCCTGGTACAGGACCACGGTCTGGCCCGGCGAAACACCGCGCAGGGGATCCGTCAGGGTCACCACAAGGCTGTCACGCCCGGTTCCGGAGTCGTCGGCAACCCGCTCCATCCGCGCTACGGCAGGAACGGGGTCGCCGTGCGCCCGCACCTGCGCATGGCAGTCAAACTCGGCGCCGGAGCCAACCTCGGCGATGGGGAGGCCGGCCCAGGAAACCTTGATGCCGCGGATCTCGTCGATGGCCAGCAGGGCCTCGGGCCCCACCACCACCTTGTTTTCCTTCGGCCGGATCTCCAGGACGAACCGCGGCTTGCCGTCCGCGGCCGGCCGGCCGAGCTTCAGACCCCGGCGCTGACCGACGGTGAACGCGTTCGCGCCGGCATGTTCGCCCACCTTGGCGCCCGTTTCATCCACGATGTCGCCGGTGGTCATGTCGATCTTTTCCGCGAGCCATCCGGCGGTGTCACCGTCGGGGATGAAGCAGATGTCGTGGCTGTCCGGCTTGTTGGCCACGGAGAGCCCGCGCCGTTCGGCCTCCGCGCGCACCTCCGCCTTGGACGGGGTGTCCGCAAGCGGGAACATGGAGTGCTTCAGCTGCTCATGGGTGAGCACGCCCAGGACGTAGCTCTGGTCCTTGGCCCAGTCGGCGGCGCGGTGCAGCTCCCGGTTTCCGTCGGCGTCCTCGATGACCTTGGCGTAGTGGCCCGTGCAGACGGCATCGAACCCGAGGGCGATCGCCTTTTCGAGCAGGGCGGCAAACTTGATGCGCTCATTGCAGCGCATGCAGGGGTTGGGCGTGCGGCCGGCGGCGTACTCATCAATGAAGTCCTGGACCACATCCTCCTTGAACCGCTCCGAGAAATCCCACACGTAGTAGGGAATTCCCAGGACGTCGCAGGCCCGCCAGGCGTCGCGCGAATCTTCAATCGTGCAGCAGCCCCGGCTGCCGGTGCGCAAGGTGCCCGGCATCCTCGACAGCGCAAGGTGAACGCCGACGACGTCGTGCCCCGCCTCGACGGCGCGGGCGGCTGCAACGGCGGAGTCAACGCCGCCGCTCATGGCTGCTAGAACTCGCATTATGGCTTTCTGTTGGATTGGCCCCATGACGCACGGGTTGCCGAACTATTCTACTGCCCGCCGGAATCAGAGCCTAAATTCCTTGACGGCTCCATCCCGCCCTTCTAAAGTCACGAGTACCGTTTTTAGAACGCAGGCCTGCAGCCTGCCGTGCGAATCGAGTAACGCCATGACCCCTGAAAGCATTGTCGTCGCTGGCGCCGGGCTGGCCGGAGCGACGGCGGCGCGCACCCTGCGCGCCGAAGGGTACGCCGGGAACATCACCATCGCGGGGACCGAGCCGCACCCTCCCTATCTCCGGCCGCCGCTGTCCAAGGAATACCTGCTCGGCAAGGCCGGGGAGGACGCCGTCGAGGTTGTGCCGGCGAGCTGGTACGCCGAGAACAACGTCAGCCTGCGGCCGGGCAGCCCGGTGGCATCGGTCGATCCGGCGGCACATACCGTCCGCTTCGCGGACGGAACAGTCCAGGGGTACGGGGCGCTCCTGCTTGCGCCCGGCGCCACGCCCCGGACACTCCCGCTGAGCGGCGCCGAACTGGACGGCGTCACCACTTTCCGCACGATCGATGACAGCCGCCGCCTGCGGGACCAGCTCGCGCCAGGCGGCCGCAATGTCGTGCTCATCGGCTCCGGCTGGATCGGGATGGAACTGGCCGCAGCGGCAAAAACCTACGGCAACCAGGTCACGCTGCTCGGACTTGAGGACATCCCGCTCGCCGCGGCGCTCGGCCCGGAGCTCGGCAGCTTCTTCCGCGCCCTGCACGAGGACAACGGCGTTCACTTCCGCCTCCCCGCCTCAGCCAGGGAGATCACCGGACACAACGGGAAGGTGACCGGCGTGGTGACCGACGCCGGCGAGCTCCTGCCTGCGGACATCGTGGTCATCGCCGTGGGGGTGGTTCCGGAAACTTCACTTGCCTCCGCGGCCGGCCTGGAGATCCGCAACGGGATCCTCACCGACGCTTCACTGCGCACCAGCGCCCCGGATATTTTTGCCGCCGGCGACGCCGCCAATGCCCTGCATCCGTTCACGGGCGAGCACCACCGCAGCGAACACTGGTCCAACGCCCTAAACGGCGGCAAGGTGGCGGCCAAGGCCATGCTCGGCCAGGACGTTGCCCTTGACATGGTTCCCTACTTCTACACCGACCAGTTCGACGTCAGCATGGAGTACTCCGGCTTCCCGTCCCTGGCGGCGAAGGCGGCCCCGGTCATCCGCGGTTCACTGGAGCGCAAGGAGTTCGTGGCGTTCTGGCAGCAGGACGGCCGGGTTGTGGCCGGCATGAACGTCAACTGGCCGAGGTCCGTCAAGCCGAGTGCCCAAAAGACCATCAAGGCGCTCATCACCGCCCGGGCCGAGGTGCCTGCCGAGCGGCTGGCCGACGGGAACGTGACGTTCGATCAGCTGATTCCGGAACCCTGACGGGCGACGGTGGCAGCCGTCTGAATGGAGGATTCGTGTCCGGCCATTCCGGCCTGCCGGGCCCGGGCATAAGCGCCGGGCAGGGCGGCGAGGAGGGCGTCCACGTCCGCTTCGGTCGAAGGATGCCCCAGGGTGAAGCGCTGTGCACCGCGTGCCGTCTCCTCATCCAGACCCATGGCCAGGAGGACGTGCGACGGACGCGGAACACCTGCCGTACACGCCGACCCGGTCGATGATTCGACGCCGGCAAGGTCCAGGAGGAACAGCAGGGAATCGCCTTCGCAGCCGGGGAACGTGAAGTGGGCATTTCCGGGCAGGCGCCCCTCCCCCTCCGGACCGCGCAGCACCGCGGCCGGAACCGTATCGCGGACCCCCGCGATCAGGCGGTCGCGCAGCCCGGAAATCCGCGCAGCCTCGGCGTCGAGGTTCTTTGCCGCCGTGTCAGCTGCAGCTGCGAAGGCCGCGATGGATGCGGTGTCGAGCGTTCCCGAGCGGACGTCGCGTTCCTGGCCGCCGCCGTGCTGCACCGGCGTGAGCTTCACCGACCGCCCCAGAATGAGCGCCCCGACGCCCACCGGGCCGCCGATCTTGTGGCCTGAGATGGACATCGCATCGAGCCCGGAGTCGCGGAAATCCACGGGGACGGAGCCGAATGCCTGCACCGCGTCGGAATGCACGGGCACCCCGGCGGCGTGCGCGAGCTCCACGACGCGGCGGACGGGCTGGATGCTCCCCACCTCGTTGTTGGCCCACATGACCGTCACCAGAGCGATGGATTCGGGCTCACGTTGCAGTTCCGCCTGTAGCGCTTCGAGGTCCAGCACGCCGTCCTTGGTTACCGGCAACCACCCAACCTCCGCCCCTTCGTGGCGTTCCAGCCACTCAACGGTGTCCAGAACGGCGTGGTGCTCGACGGCGGAGCACAGGATCCGCTGCCGGCGCGGGTCTTCAGCCAGGCGGGACCAATACAGGCCCTTGACGGCCAGGTTGTCCGCTTCGGTGCCGCCCGAGGTGAAGATGACCTCCGACGGGTGGGCGCCTGCCGCGGCGGCAAGGGTTTCCCGCGCGTCCTCGACGGAACGCCTCGCCCGGCGGCCGGAGCCGTGCAGGGACGAGGGATTTCCGGTCCGGGACAGCTCGCGGGTCAGGGCAGCCAGCGCTTCGGCGGCAATGGGTGTAGTGGCGGCATGGTCCAGGTAAACAGGCACGCTTAAATTCTAGACGCCGCCGGATTTCCGCTGCCGTCAGGCTCGAGCGGCCTCATGGCCTGATCCTGGCGCAGCAGCGCCCGACCGTCCGGTCCTCCACGACTTTGTCCTCCGGGATCCCGCAGGCCGCGGCGGCACCACTCAGCAACGCTCCGTTCATGGCACACACCACGTCCGTGTGCCCGTCGGCGAGCCGGTGGAAGGGACAGTTCATCAGGACGGTTCCGCCCTCGCCGTCCTGTTCCGGCATATAGCCAATGCTGCGCAGCACTTCGTCCAGCGATGCCCCGCTGCCGCCCAGGGCATGGCCGCGCGAATAAGAGGCATCGGTCAGCGCCTCGCGGACCCCTGCCCCGTCGGCTATGGAGGATTCAATCGCGGTGGCCATCAGTTCTCCGGCCAGGTCGTAGCTTCGTTCCGGAACTGACGCGCCCACCTCGTCCAGCGCCGGGCGGTAGAGCTTCGCCGGGCGGCCCGACCCCGGTCCGGCCTTTCCACCGAGTTTTCGGAACTCTACGGCCAGCAGCCCGTCCCGGACCAGCTTGTCCAGGTGGAACGACGCCGTGGACCGGGGCATGTCCAGCGCAGCCGCTGCATCGTCCCTCCCCACAGCCGACGGTTGCCCGGTGACGTACTCAAAAAGGCGCCGCCTGCTCGCATCACCCAGCGAGGCCAGGGCGGCCAAACGGCCGGTCCACGAAAGAGCGGTCCTTGGTTCGCGGTCTTCAGGTTTGCGGCTCATCAATCCAGCGTAACTCTAAAATCAAGATCTGTTGCTAAAGAAGGATCCGCAGTTCTAAAATCAAGCTATCTACTTTTAGAAAGGGAGTCTGTCATGAAAACCACAGCACTCAGGGAGTCGGCAGGCCCGAACACGCTCGCCGCGGATCCGCCCCGGCAGGCGTTCCTGCTCCTGCGAACCGTCTTCACCGTGGCGCCCATACTGTTCGGCCTGGACAAGTTCACCAACCTGCTGACCCACTGGACCGGCTATCTGGCACCGATCGTTCCGGATACCTTGCATTTGCCGGCGCAGACGGTGATGTACGTCGTCGGCGTCGTCGAGATCATCGCCGGAATACTGGTAGCCCTGCGGCCACGGATCGGCTCGCTCGTGGTGGCTGCATGGCTCTTGGGGATCATCCTGAACCTGCTCATCCTCGGGGCCTTCTTCGACGTCGCCCTGCGCGACTTCGGCCTGTTCGTGGCCGCTCTGGCCCTTAACCGGCTGGCCACCGCAGCGGCGGCCCGTCAGCCGGGCGGGACCACCGTCAGCCACTGAGCAATGTCTGCCCGGGCGGCGGCGAGCGCCGCCGCCGTCGGGCACGACGCCGATACGTACACCGAGGAGCCGGCCTCGCCAAAAACCCGGGCCAGCACGGCGGTGGCCCTGCCGGCTTCCCGGCCTGTTGGTTTGGCGGCACGTTCCAGGGCTAGTACATCCACGGCCGGCGCGGGCTTACCCCGTTCGCCGCCCCAGCGGAGCGACGCGGGCTTCAGGTAGGCAGGCAGGATCGTGGGGTCCAGATAGGCGAATAGCGCCGCTGTCGAGGCCCTGTCATCAGCCGCCACCAGGGGCCACTGATTCTGGCGCACCCCGGCCGCAACCTGGCAGCCGTCGGATTTTTGATAGCGGCTCGTGCCGCCGGCGTTACTGACCACCTGTTTCCATTGCGGCGCTTCGGCAAGGTCCTCCGACAGCCCGACGGGAACGCCGTGCGCCAGCGCGGGACCTGCCGAGAAGGGCATGTCGCGGGCAGCCACGGCACCGGCGTCGTGCCCGGGGGTGATGGTCGGCGTGCCGGGTCCGCTGGTGACAGGCGGGGTGTTCGGGGCCGCAGGATCCGGGACACCGACGCTGCAGCCGCCCACGAAGGCCGTGGCGGCAACGGCTGCCACCACCACACGTGTACGGCGACCGCCGCGAGCTGTCCGAACTCCCATTCCGAAAAGTCTAGACGTCCCGCGTTTCCACCGGCGGGAACCGGCAGCCCTGCCGCGGTCGTTGATCCAGAAGACCGTCAAGACCGGCTTATATGCTTGGCTCACCGGGCCGCGCATGCGCGCCGGCACCAACGACTTAAGGATCATGCTTGACCAAGGGCAGCAGTTCCCACTACGAAGTGCTCCGCGTGGCGGTGACCGCGACGGAGAGGGAGATTAAGGTGGCCTACCGCAAGGCTGCCCGCGCTTCGCATCCCGACCACGGAGGCGACGCCGCCGCGTTCCGCCAGGTGACCCTTGCCTACGAAACGCTCATCGACCCCCAGCGGCGGGCCGCCTATGACCGTTCCTACGCGGCCGGCCCGCGCCGGAGCCGCGCAGACGGCGACGAGGCGCACTTTGACGCCCCCGCTGCCGGCAGCCACGCCTCCGCGACGATCCACAAGCCGGGAACGCCCCGGAACACCTCGGGCGACGCCCCTGTCTATGTACCCCCCTTCGACACCCCCGGCGCCGTTCCCCTGCTGCCGCCGGAACTCGCCGGCCAGCAGGTTCACGGCATGCCCAGGAAGCGGGGCATCTTCGGCGCTGAGGCCCGGATCCAGCGGGAGCTGCGCACGGTACAGCTGATCAGCAGGCAGGTCCTGCCGGCGATCCCCGCGGCGCGCCTGATCAACGGGCTGCAGTCCCCGGCGGACAACAGCCACATTGACCACGCCCTGCTCTCGGGCTACCGGCTCGCGCTGATCGGCTCCATGCTGCTGCCCAAGGGCGCCTACGCGTGGGACGGAAGCACACTGAACCACGGTGGCAGGTCGATCGCCCCGCCGCAGCTGGCCCACGTGGTCCGGCGGATGCAGGACATCTTTCCGGAGCTCAACGTGACCGGCTGGACAGTGGTCCACAGCCCGGACGGCAACCTCCACGAACCCGTCATCGACCGCCACCGCCGGTCCCGCGGCGGCTCCGACATTGTCCAGGTGGTCAATGCCGCCGGCCTGGCCCGGGGGCTGAAGGATTTCCTGTCCTCCGGTCCGGCGCCGAACACCGTCAACGTTCCCGTGCTCGCGCGGCTGCTGAGGGGCATGCATTAAGGTCGGTTTTTGCCGCCGCTAGGATGGAAGCGTGTTCCGCATCCTCTTCCACACGCCCGAAATTCCCGGCAATACGGGCAACGCCATCCGTCTCGCCGCCATCACCGGCGCCGAACTCCACCTCGTGGAGCCCCTGGGCTTCGACTTCTCCGACGCCAAGCTCCGCCGTGCCGGCCTGGACTACCACGACCTGGCAGTGGTCACCGTCCACCCCAACATCGAGGCCGCCTGGGACGCGCTGCAGCCGGAGCGCGTCTTCGCCTTCACGTCCGACGGCGAGGTGTCCTACACGGACATTGCCTACCGGCCCGGTGATGTCCTGATGTTCGGCCCGGAGTCGGTGGGCCTGCCTGATGACCTCAAGCGCGATCCCCACGTCACGTCCCGGGTCCGCCTGCCCATGCTGCCGTCGCTGCGGTCACTGAACCTGGCGAATGCGGCGTCCATCGCCGTCTACGAGGCCTGGCGCCAGCAAGGTTTCACCGGCGCCAAGCTCTGAGTGCAGCCCGTCCGGACCGCCACCCATCCAAGGCCCGTGCCGCACCGAATCCCTCCTGAGCACATCCAAAGGGCATGCACATCCACAGGCGTAGGGAGCGGCAGGTGAGAACACAGAGGCCGCGCAACGCAGCTTTTCGTTTTGTCCGGCACGATGCTGCCGCGGCCGGTTATGGTGTGCCGCACGCGCCTGCAGGCCACCTATGCTTGAGAGTGATGGAAACTCCCAACGCGCCGAACTTTGACGCCACCGCGCCGCCCGGCACCGCCGTCGACCTTAATCAGCAGCTGGCACAGCTGCTGGAGCGCATTGCCCAGGGCGACCAGGCGTCTTTCGCCGAGTTCTACCGGCTGACGTCGCGGCGGGTGTTCGGCATGGCACGCCGGGTGCTGATCGACCCGGAGCTCAGCGAGGACACCGTCCAGGAGGTTTTCCTGCAGGTCTGGCAAAACGCCGCGAAGTTCGATCCGGCGAGCGGAAGCCCCCTGGCCTGGCTCATGACCATCTCGCACCGCCGGGCAGTCGACCGGGTCCGGTCATCCCAGTCCGCGAGCGAGCGTGAGGCCAGGTACGGCGCCAACAGCCAGGACATCGACCACGACTCCGTGTCGGACGAGGTGGACAGCCGGCTTGAAGCCGAAGCAGTGGTGCGCTGCCTGGAGACGCTGACCGAAACGCAGCAGGAATCCGTCCGGCTCGCCTACTACGGGGGCCTCACCTACCGCGAAGTGGCCGAGAAGCTGAACGCGGCCATTCCAACCATCAAATCCCGCATCCGCGACGGACTGATCCGACTCAAGACCTGCCTGGGGGTGAGCTGACAATGACCGATACGAATGATTCCCGCGGCCGCCAGCTGCCCCGGGCATTTGCCGCCGACATTCCCACCGACCTCGCGGCCGGCCGGGCCGTTGAGCTTGCCGAGATCTATGCCCTCGACGCCATCAGCGACGCCGAGCGCGAAGCCATCGACGCCTATGTCAGCGGCGCTCCCGAGGCGGAACGCGCATCCTTCAAGGAACGCGTCCGCCAGGCCAGGGAGACCCTGGCCATGTCCTTTACCGCCGAGGAGGAGCCGCCCGCGGACCTGTTCGCCCGGATCGTCGCGCAGCTTCCCGCTGCCGCCCCGGCCGCGGAGCCGGCCAAGGCCCGCGCGGACGCAGATGCGTTGGCTGAACCGGCAGTCGACGAGCTTGCCGCTGCGCGCCAGCGCCGTGAAGCACGACGCCGGCCGGCAGGCCTCCGTAACTGGCTGATCGGTGTTGCGGCTGCTGCCGTGATCGCGCTCGGCGGCGTGGGGATCGGGGCCTACGTGGCCAACCAGAACGATCCCTTCAGGCAAATCATCGAGGCGCAGGACGCCCGGCAGGCGACCGTCCGTGTCACCGGCGGAGGCACGGCCACGGTTTCGATCTCGCCGTCGCGTGATGCCCTGGTGGTGCGGATGAAGGATGTGCCGCCGCCGCCCGCGGGCAAGGTGTACCAGATGTGGCTGATTCCGAAGGATGGCTCCACGCCCATCTCCGAGGGGCTGATGGACGCGGAGGCGTTGTCGAAGCCGGCACTGGTCAAGGGCATCGGCTCCGCCGCCTCGCTCGGCATCACCGTCGAGCCCGTCGGCGGATCGGCGACCCCGACGCTCCCCACTGTGGCTGCCGCGCCGCTGAATACCTGACGCTCCGCGCCGGGCGCTTGACGTTGACGTTGCGTCAACTTCTACGCTGGAGGCATGAAGCAGGAAGAACTCCGGAGCTGGTCCATCGCCGAGCTGGCGAAGCTGAGCAGGGTCTCGTCCAGGACCCTCCGGCACTACGACCAGGTGGGGTTGCTGCCGCCTGCCTACACAGGGCACAACGGCTACCGCTACTACACGCAGTCTGAACTGCTGCGTCTCCAGCGGATCCTGCTTCTCCGCGAACTTGGCCTGGGCCTTGAAACCATTGGGCAGGTTCTGGACGGCCAGGCAGACCAGCTGGATGCGCTGAGCGTGCACCGGAAGTGGCTGCTGGCCGAGCGCGACCGCCTGGACAGGATGGCCAGGACCGTCGGGGCAACCATATCGGCACTGCAGCAGGGAGACGCCATGTCAGGCGAAGACATTTTCAAGGACTTTGACACCAACCCGTACGAGGAGGAGGCCCGCCGGCGGTGGGGCGACCGGGCCGTCGAGGACAGCAAGGCGCGCCACGCAGCGCTCAGCGCTGCCGACAAGCAGGCCTTTCTGGCCGAGGCCGGTGCTATCAACGAAGAACTGGCCCGGTGCCTGGACGCCGGCCTGCCGGCGGACGACGCCCGGGTGCAGGCCGCCGTCGAACGCCATTACCGCTGGATCTGCGTCAGCTGGACGCCTGATGCGGACAGCTACGTGGGACTGGGCCGGATGTACGTGGAGGACCCGCGGTTCACCGCCTTCTACGACACGAGCCGCGCAGGCCTCGCCTCCTACCTGCTGGAGGGGATCAAGGTCTACGCGGCGTCGCAGCTCCGTCCGGCCGCCGGCTGACGCCCAAGAAAGAGGGGCAGCCTAGAAGCCGGCGATCGTCCCCGGGCCGTTGACCATGACCACGTGGAATGCCTCGGCGCTCCGTCCGTCGGGGAGGCCGGCGCGTCGGGCATTTGCCTGCATGCCGCGCCGGACGGTGGCCTCCATGGCCTCGGCGTCGGGATGCTGGCTGACGTGCACGTGGATCGCCTCGAGCTTGCTCTCGACATGGTCCGTGACGTCCACAAAGTGGTTTTCCCGCTCCTCCGGACCCGCGTAGAGCCACAGCCACGGAAGCTTGAAGGCCTCCAGGCCGGACTCGGCGAGGTCCTGGTACGCGAAGGGGTTTTCCACGGCCGGGTAGACGGCCCGGGTCACCGCCTCGCCCACCGCCAGGTGGTCCGGGTGGCTCTTCTGGATCCGCTTCCAGTTGCGCTCCGGGTGCATGGAAAGCACGACGTCGGGCCGGACTTCGCGGATCAGCTTCACCACCCCGCGCATCACCTCGTGGTTCGGCTCAAGGTATCCGTCCCGCTGGTGCAGGTAATGGATGTCCGTGACGCCGACGAGGGCCGCGGCGCGTTCCTGCTCGGCCGCCCTGAGTGCGATGATTTCGGCGCGGTGCGCAGGGTCGAAGCCGCCGGCGTCGCCGTCGGTCATGATGCAGTAGCTGACCTCGACGCCGGCCGCCGTCCACGCGGCGATGGTGCCGGCGGCGCCGAAATCGATATCGTCTGGATGGGCTGAGAAACAGAGCACCCGCTCAATCCGGTGCTGTTCCGGATTGAACGGGCTCTGCGCTGGTGCAGCGTTTGGGGTCAAGGACTCAGCCCTTGCGCTTCTTGATCTCTTCAGTTGCCTGCGGCAGCACCTGGAAGAGATCGCCCACGATGCCGAAGTCGGCGATTTCGAAGACGGGCGATTCGGCGTCCTTGTTCACGGCCACGATCACCTTGGCGGTCTGCATGCCGGCCTTCTGCTGGATGGCGCCGGAGATACCGGCGGAAATGTAGAGCTGGGGCGAGACGGTCTTGCCGGTCTGGCCGACCTGCGCGTCGTGGCTGATCCAGCCGGCGTCCGTTGCCGCGCGGGATGCGCCCACGGCCGCACCCAGTGCGTCCGCCAGTTCCTCCACGGGGCCGAAGTCGCCGTCGAGGCCGCGTCCGCCGGCCACCACGATGCGCGCATCGGTGAGGTCCGGGCGGCCGCTGGCGACCTTCTGTTCGCGGGAGGTGATGCGGGCAGCCGCTGCGGTGGCGTCAGCAGGGGCGTCGACGGTGACCGTTTCGGGTGTGGCGGGAGCCGCCGCGGGCTCGGGGTCCACGGAGTTTGCCTTCACGGACAGCACGGTGACCGGGGTGGTGGCCTTCGCCGCCGTGGTGTAGGAACCGGCGAGCACCGACTTGTGGGCGGTGCCGTCGGCGTCAACCGCGACGACGTCGGTGATGACGCCGGCGCTCAGCCGGATGCCGAGCCGGGCAGCTATTTCCTTGCCCTCGGGCGAGTTCTCCAGCAGAACAGTGGTGGCACCGGATTTGTCCGCCACGGCAGCCAGGAAGGCGGCCTTCGGGGCGACCAGGTAGTCGTCGAGGTCCGCTGCGGCCGGCCGGAAGATGCTGGCGGCACCGTAGGCACCCAGGGTGCCGGCGGCGTCGTCGGACAGTTCGCCGTTGACCGCCACGGCGGTCTCCCCGAGGGAGCGGGCGATGGTGAGGAGTTCCAGGCTGCTCTTCTTGAGAGCCTGCCCGGGGTTGTCAATGAATACCAGTACGTTTGCCATGTTGTGGAGTCCTCTTAGAGCAGCTTCTGGGCGGCCAGGAAGTCAACCAGCTTGATGCCGGCGTCGCCTTCGTCCGTGATGATGGTCCCGGCGGTGCGCGGCGGGCGTTCCTCGGCCGCCGTCACGCGGGTCCAGGAGCCGGCGTGGCCCACCTGGGAGGAGTCGACTCCGATGTCAGCCAGGGAAAGCGTGGTGATGCTCTTGCGCTTGGCCGCGATGATGCCCTTGAAGTTGGGGTAGCGCGGTTCGTTGATCTGGTCGGTCACGGAGACCACTGCGGGCAGCGACGCCTCAACCGTCTCCGAGTGGGTGTCCGCGTCGCGGCGCGCCGTGACCCGTCCGCCGTCGACGTCCAGGGAGGAGGCGAAGGTGACCTGCGGAAGCCCCAGGCGCTCGGCAAGCTGTGCGGGCACCAGGGAGGTCTCGCCGTCGGTGGAGGCCATGCCTGTCAGGACCAGGTCCACGGGGGCGTCCGCGCCGAGGTGGCGGACGGCAGCGGCGAGCGCCAGGGAGGTGGCGGCCGCGTCCGAGCCGGCGAGCGCACCATCGGTGAGGTGCACGCCCTCAGTGGCGCCGATCTGCAGGGACTTCTTGATGGCGTTCACGGCGCCGGCCGGTCCCATGCTCAAAGCGATCACCTTGTTCCCGGCCTTGGCACCGCCACGGGCTTCGGCAAGCTGCAGCGCGGCTTCCAGGGCGTACTCATCCAGTTCGGACAGGATGCTCTCGTCGCGGTCCGTGGTGTGGCCCTCGCCGCTGAGGTGCCGGTCGAACTGGGCGTCCGGCACATGCTTGACCAGGACGACGATCTTCAATGTCTCTTCCACTGTATTTACAGCAGCCTTCCGTGCTTGTGGATAGCCAGCCGGGTGAGGTCATGGCCGTGGAACGCCCGGGATACGGGTAGCTCCTAGCTAACCATATTGGGCCCGTCATATGACGTCCCGTTAACGCCTGTGTCAAAGGCCCGGCTGATGGCAGGCACAACGACGGCGGGCCGCACCCCCAGGTGCGGCCCGCCGTCGCGCTTGGCGCAGTTACTGTTCTGCCGCTGCACCGAGCGTGACGTCCAGCTGCTGCTCGCGGCCGTTGCGCAGGACCGTGATCTTCACCGAGGAACCGGCCGGCTGCTCGCGGACAGCTGCCGTCAGCTGGTTCGGGTCACTGATAGCCAGGTCGTTGAAGCGCGTCACCACGTCGCCCACCTTGATCCCTGCCTTGGCCGCCGCCGAGCCCGCCTCCACCGTGGCCACGTCGGCTCCCGTGGAGAACCCGGAGGCTGATGCCGCCTTCTCCTTGACGCTGACGCCCAGCTGGCCGTGGGTGGCCTTGCCGTGGTCGATGATTTCCTGGGCCACGCGCTTGGCGTTGTTGATCGGGATGCTGAAGCCCACGCCGATGTTGCCTGTTCCGCTGGATGCGGAGCTGCCGCCGGCCGAGGCGATCGCGACGTTGACGCCGATCACTTCACCCTTGCTGTTCACCAGGGCACCACCGGAGTTGCCGGGGTTGATCGCCGCGTCCGTCTGGATGACATTAATGGAGATCGAGCCCTGGTTGGCCGAGCTCTGGCCCTGCCCCTGGCCCGGAGGAGCGAACTGGAAGCCCTGGTCGCCGCCCTGGGAGCTGTCCGTTCCCTCTTTCGGGGCCGCCGAGGAGGCCACGCTGATTGTCCTGTTGAGCGTGGAGACGATGCCGTCCGTCACCGTGCCGGTGAGGCCAAGCGGGGAGCCGATGGCCACGGCCGTGTCCCCGACGTTCAGCTTGCTGGAATCACCCAGCGCTGCCGGCGTCAGGCCGGACGGGTTGTCCACCTTGATGACCGCGAGGTCTGACAGCGGATCGGTGCCAACCACCTTGGCGGTGAGGACGCGGCCGTCGTTCGTGCGGATTTCTATGTCCGCGTTCGCGGTGGCGCCGTCCAGCGTTACCACGTGGGTGTTGGTGAGGATGTGGCCCTGGTCGTCGAGGATGATCCCGGAGCCGGTGCCGCCGTCGCTCCCGCTGGTGGCCTTAATGGTCACCACGCTCGGCGATGCCTTGACGGCCGCGGCCGTGATCTCGTTGACCGAATCCTGGTTGTTGACGATCACCGTCCCGGGCTGGCTGCCGGAACTGACGGCCGGCGCGGTTCCGCCGGCATCGAACAGGTTGCCGGAACCAACGGTGGCAACGCCGCCGCCCACGAGGCCTGCGGCCAGGATGCTTGCCACCAGCGTGCCGACGCCGAACGTCGCCTTGCGCTTGGGCTGGTTGGTGCGGTTGTCCTGGAAAGCGGGATGGCTGTTCTGCTGCGAGTACTGGGAACCGGTCGACTGCGGCGCCGGTGCCGACTGCTGCCCGTAGAAGGGTGCACGCTGGGGGTAAACGGGATGCGGACCGCCGGGACGCTGTTGCTGCGCGTGCTCGCGGCTCGCCGCAGGGCTGCCATACGCCTGGCCCTCATCGGCCTGGGCTGCACGGGCCTGGCCTTCATCGGGCTGGCTTGCCTCCTGGGCGGGCCGGTACAACGGCCGGGTGGGGTTGCTGCCGGAGTCAAGGCGTACCGTAGGGTTCTCGGAACCGCCGGCGGTGGTGTGTGCGCTGTCCTGCGGTGCAGGAGGCTGGAGACCCTCGGCGGGCTCAGGCCGAGGGGTCGGATCAACAGGGCGCCCTGAAGGATCTCGGTTCTCAGGTGCTGCGCCCGGTACTGGGTGCTCAGTCATTGGACTTCCTTTCATCCGCGTCTGTATTAACTATGGACGATCGGACTGAAACTAATTCGGACGTTTGCTGGGAGGTTCCTGAATGCCCTCCGTGGGGGCAGTACTGCCAGTGTTCTGGACCGCCGCCGACGTCTCCAGCGCTTTTCGCTGGTGGCATATTCCCCGCCGTGGACGGTCCCGCTGGTGCACCATAGAATCAAGAAGAATTGCCACAGCGACCTGCGGCTTTACACCCGGCGTGGGGGCGCTGCTGCATTCTATGACGGCTGTTCGTCCCGAACCAGCCGCGGCGTGCTGAAGGGTTGCCATGCGGTCAATGTTGAAACGTGTTCTCGCCGTGATCGGCCTGACGGCAGTGCTGGCGGCCCCGGCCGCGGCGGCCTGGGCCGAGGATCCGGTAGCCATCCCCTCCGGCCAAAACATCGTCGATGACGCGAATGTCCTCGGCAGCCGCAAGGGCGAAGTTGAGGACTCCATCCAGAAGCTCCTCAAGGACCACAAGTACAACCTGTACGTGGTCACCGTGAAGTCCTTCCAAAATCCAACAGATCCCAAGTCGTGGGGTCAGGCCGTGGCCACGAACAAGGGCATGGGCAGGGCTGACGTTCTGCTGGCGATCTCCACCGAGGGCAAGTATTACTTCGCTCCCAACTCGGCAAGCGCCATCGCGTCGAAAACCGGGAACATCACGCAGAACGCGATCGCGGCCAACCTCGGGGGCGGCAAGCGGGACTACGCGCAGGCCGCCATCGACACCGCGGCTGCCATCGGCGACGCTGCGGGTGGCGGCAGCGGCAATGTCCCTTCTGGCGCCGGCGCGGGCACTGCCGTGCTCGTCGGTGCGGGCGTCGTGGCCGCCGGCGGCGCGGGCACGTATCTTTACCTGCGGAACAGGCGGAAGAAGGCCGGCCAGGCCTCCAGCGCAAGCTACGGCCCGCAGGGCGCCGAACTCGATCCCCTGGCCGGGATGAGCATCGAGGACCTCCGCCGGAAGAGCGGTTCCGTGCTGATTGAGGCAGACGACGCGATCAAGACCAGCGAGCAGGAACTGGGATTCGCCGAGGCGCAATACGGGGAAGCAGCGGTAGGCAACTTCACCAAGGCGCTCCAGGAGGCGAAAGCGCACATGTCGGAATCGTTCAAGC
Organism: Arthrobacter sp. NPDC057013; assembly: GCF_042674585.1. Lineage (NCBI taxonomy): Bacteria > Bacillati > Actinomycetota > Actinomycetes > Micrococcales > Micrococcaceae > Arthrobacter > Arthrobacter sp. NPDC057013. The sequence goes on along the minus strand of NZ_JBHUSE010000001.1, from coordinate 813,056 downwards.
TGCAGCAGCAGCTGGACGACCACATCCCGGACACTGAAGAGCAGCAGCGCAGCTGGCTTGGCGAAATCATCCGCAGATCGGAAGCCGCCCTGGCATCGCTGCAGGAACAGAAGGCGGACTTCGACTCGCTCCGCGAACTCGAGAAGAACGCGCCGCAGGCCCTTGCGGCAGTGGACGCCGGCGCCGCGGAGGCGGACGCCAAAATCGCACGGGCGGACCAAACGCTGGCCGAACTGCGCGGCAAGTATGCGGACAGCGCACTCGCCCAGGTCTCCGACAACATCCTGCAGGCCAAGGAGCGCCTGGCCTTCGTGCAGAACGCCAGCGCAACGGCGCGTGAAAAGCTCGCTTCCGGAGAAAGCAGCCTCGCCGCCGTCGCCGTCCGCGCATCGGAGGAGAGCCTGCACCAGACGAACGTGCTGCTGGACGCGATTTCCAAGGTTGCCGGCAACCTGGACTCGGCCCGTCAGGCACTGGAGTCGGCTGTCGTGGACACCTCCCAGGACCTGGCCCAGGCCAAGGCCATGATCCAGTCCGGTTCCCACCCGGAGCTCGAGGGTCCCGTGGCCGGGGTGGAGGCAGCCCTTGCCCGGGTGAAGAGCGAAATCCAGAGCGGCAAGATTGACCCCATCGCCACCCTGGAGCGGGTCGAGTCCGCGCACCAGGCCCTCGATCAGGCCCTCGGCGGCATCCGGGACCAGCAGGAGCAGGCCCGCAGGGCGCAGGCTTCACTGCAGCAGACCATCATGTCCGCCCAGGCGCAGATCAGTGCCACATCGGATTACATCACCGCCCGCCGCGGCGGCGTGGGCACCGAGGCTCGGACCCGGCTCGCGGAGGCGCAGCGGAACCTCGACTATGCACTGTCCATCTCGCGCAACGACCCCGTGACCGCGCTGACCTACGCCCAGCAGGCGCATGCCCTGGCAGCGCAGGCCGCCCAGCTGGCCCAGTCCGACGTCGACAGCTTCGGCTACGCCAACCAGGGATATGGCCAGGGCTACGGCCGCGGCGGCATGTTTGGTGGCGGCGGAGGCGGCGGCCTGGGCGGTGCCATCCTCGGTGGCATCCTCATCAACTCCATCCTCAACGGCGGCAGCGGCGGCGGTTGGGGCGGTGGCCACAGCGACGGCGGAGGCTGGGGTGACGGCGGCGGCTGGGGCGGCGATTCCGGCGGCGGCTTCGGCGGAGGGGACTTCGGCGGGGGCGACTTCGGCGGCGGGGACTCGGGCAGTTTCTGACCGGCACAGGCTAAGCGCCGGCCCGCGCAACCGGGCCGGCGGGTAAAAGCGGTACACAACTGTTCACTGAACTCAGTGGCACATACGGAGCAGGACGAAAGGTAACACCATGAAGCAGTCCATTTTCGGCCGCATGGCGCAGCTGGCAAAGGCAAACATCAATTCGCTCCTGGACCAGGCCGAGGATCCGCAGAAGATGCTGGATCAGATGGTCCGGGACTACACCAACAACATTGCCGAAGCCGAGTCCGCGGTGGCCCAGACCATCGGAAACCTGCGCATGCTCCAGGACGATTACAACGAGGACATCAAGAACGCGCAGGACTGGGGCAACAAGGCCCTGGCCGCGTCCCGCAAGGCAGATGAGTTCCGCAGCGCCGGCAACGCGGCCGACGCGCAGAAGTTCGACAATCTTGCCAAGGTGGCCCTGCAACGCCAGATGTCGTCGGAGAACGAGGCAAAGGCCGCTGAGCCGAATATCGCCTCGCAGACCGAGGTGGTGGACCGGCTCAAGACCGGGCTGGACCAGATGAAGGGCAAGCTGAACCAGCTGACCAGCAAGCGCAACGAACTCGTGGCCCGTTCGAAGACGGCCGCCGCCCAGTCGCAGGTCCATGACGCGCTCAAGAGCATCGATTTCATGGACCCCACCAGCGAGGTGGGCCGCTTCGAAGAAAAGATCCGACGCGAAGAGGCCAAGGTCCGCGGCCAGCAGGAACTTGCCGCTTCGAGCCTCGACGCCCAGTTCAACCAGCTCGAGGACCTCGGCGAGCAGACCGAGATCGAGGCCCGGCTTGCCGCGCTGAAGTCAGGCAACGCCAAGCCCGCCATCGGAGCCGGCGGCAACGCAGAATCCTCGTCGTCCACCGTGGACGAGGCCGACTTCGACAAGCTGTAAGCCCGCACCGTCGGCTTCACCGGCAGAGGCCGGGATCCACCGGGATCCCGGCCTCTGCCGTCCCCGGGCCGTGTAGCGTGAAACCATGGCTTCCACCATCGTCTGGCTCCGGGACGATCTCCGGCTCGACGACAACCCCGCCCTCGCCGCCGCAACTGCGTTGCCGGATCCGCTAACCGTCGTCTACATCCTCGACGAGGACTCCCCCGGCATCCGCCCGCTGGGCGCCGCAGCCAGGTGGTGGCTCCACCAATCACTGTCCGCCCTTGGCTCGAGCCTCGAAGCGCACGGGTCACGGCTGCTGCTGCGCCGGGGCGCATCCGCTCCTATCATCGGGGAACTGGCCGCTGAGACCGGTGCGGAGAGATTGTTCTGGAACCGGAGGTACGGCCTGCCGGAGCGGACCATCGACGCCGGAATCAAGGAGTGGGCGGCCGGGCAGGGGATCGAGGCCACCAGCTTCCAGGCGAACCTGCTGTTCGAGCCGTGGACTGTCCGCACCGGATCGGACGGACCGTACAAGGTCTTCACGCCGTTCTGGCGCTCCTGCCTCGCCGGTGCAGAACCGCGGCTTCCCGCCGATCCCCCGGACCGGTTCCCAGAGCCTGCAGCCGGAACGTCAGGGCGGCCACCGGCCGGTGACCTCCTGGACAGCTGGCGGCTCCTCCCCCGGCGGCCGGACTGGAGCGGAGGCCTCGCAGCGACCTGGACCCCGGGCGAGGGCGGCGCCCACGAACGGCTGGACGATTTCCTCGACGGTCCTGTGGAGGACTACGGCAGGGGCCGTGACTTGCCCGGGGTCGAGGGCACCAGCCGCCTCTCGCCGCACCTTCGCTTCGGCGAAATCAGTCCCTTCCGCGTCTGGCATTCGCTCCGGGAACGCTTCCCGCGCCACGCACCGGCCGACGTCGGGATTTTCCGGAGCGAACTGGGCTGGCGTGAATTCTGCTGGCAACTGCTGTTCGAAAATCCGGATCTGGCCACCCAAAACTACCGCCGGGAGTTTGACCACTTTGCCTGGCAAACGCCGTCGGACGCGGAACTGGAGGCCTGGCAACAGGGGCGCACCGCTATCCGCTCGTGGACGCCGGCATGCGGCAGCTGTGGCAGACCGGCTGGATGCACAACAGGGTCCGCATGGCCGCGGCATCGTTCCTGGTGAAAAACATGCTGGCCGACTGGCGCCTGGGCGAAGCCTGGTTTTGGGACACCCTCGTCGACGCTGACGCGGCCAACAACCCGGCCAACTGGCAGTGGGTTGCCGGCTCAGGCGCGGACGCCTCCCCCTATTTCCGGATCTTCAATCCCGTGACGCAGAGCAAGAAGTTCGACGCCGGGGGAAGTTACCTTCGCGGCTACATCCCGGAACTGGCGGATTTGGATAACCGGACGGTGCACGAGCCGTGGAGGAACCCGGCGGGGGCTCCGGGCTACCCCGAACCGCTGGTAGGTCTGCAGGAATCCCGGGAGCGGGCGCTGGACACCTACCAGCGGCTCAAGGAGGGGTGAGAAGCTACCGGTTGGTGACCTTGCCCATGAGCGATGCAATGGGCCGCAGGAACAGCGGCCGGGCCAGGAACCAGGCAGCCGCCATGACCGCGACCGACGCCACGAAGAACCAGAAGCCAACCCAGCTCACGTCGTCGCTGCCGCCGTACATGTGGTTGAGGTTCCGCAGCGCGCCCGTGGCCAGAACCAGGAACACGTGCACCACGATGAAGGCCACGAAATAGATCATCACCGGGAAGTGCACCGCACGGGCGGCCTCAATGCGGAAGGCCCTGTTCAGCCCGGCTGCCTTTTTAGGCCACGCGGCGGACATCCGCAGGCCCGTGATGAAGGCCAGCGGAGCCGCGATGAACACCGTGGCGAAGTAGGCCAGCAGCTGCAGGGCGTTGTAGTTCACCCAGCCGTCCTCCGTGGGCCAGTTCAGCGAGGCGTACTGCAGGGCGGCCGAGACGGCGTTGGGGAAGACATCCCACGATGTTGGGACGATCCGGGTCCACTGGCCGGTTGCGAAGAGGAGGATCAGAAAGACCAGCCCGTTCAGGATCCACAGCGCGTCCAGGGTGAGGTGGAACCAGAGATCCAGGCTGATCTTGGTGGGCGCCGTCCTGGTTCTGATGAACCCCTTGTTGTTCCGGGTCCAGTAGCCCGCGGGGCGGGTGGTGGTGCGGACCTGCCAGCCCGAACGGATGATAAGCAGCAGGAAGAACGCGTTCAGGAAGTGCTGCCACGCGAGCCAGGCCGGGAAACCGACGGGGGCGCCGGCGGGAAGCTGCGAGTGCCCAGGGTAAGAAACCAGGAAGGACTGTACGCCGGAGAGGCCCGTGGCCCACTTTGCGAGCAGAACCACCAGCACTGCAGCCACGAGGACCGCCGGCACCGTCCAGTAGAGCCTGGACCGCTTGCCTTTCGAAGTGCCGGTTTTGTTCTTCGTTGTGGACATCGAAACTACATTCCTCTCGAGGATGGCTTGGTCGGGCATCTGCCCCGCAGAAACGCTCGGGCCCTGCGAAAGAGAATACTAGGAACAGCCAATACGTGAACAAAAGCTACCGGGAAAGCAAGAGGCCCCGACCGGTATCACCGGTCGGGGCCTCTTCGTGGTTGCGGGGACAGGATTTGAACCTGTGACCTCTGGGTTATGAGCCCAGCGAGCTACCGAACTGCTCCACCCCGCGTCGCTTGATCAACTGTACCCTACTTTTGAGGCGGCTTTGACCACGGCCGCTTGGCCCGGCCCGCTAAGCCCATCGCACAGTCCGGCCGTCAGCCGGGCAGCAAAAAACCCGGACCACCATGCGGTGATCCGGGTCTTTTCTTCAGTTGCGGGGACAGGATTTGAACCTGTGACCTCTGGGTTATGAGCCCAGCGAGCTACCGAACTGCTCCACCCCGCGTCGCAAGAACTACTCTACCGGCCGGTGAACAGGAGGCCAAATCCAAACGACGTGATCTGCGTCTCCGGGAGGCCAAAGCTCTCGCCAACGGAAAAGGCCGGCCCTGTCCTTGTCGGGGGGGCCGGCCTTTCAGTTGTTCAGCTGTCGGTCACCAGTCGATCAGCTGCTGGGTGATGGCGACGGCACCGCGGACGGCGACGTCGGGCTGCTGGCAGCAGTACCGGTGCCCAGCCTCGCCTCGGCGTCGAGCGCCTTCTTCAGCGCGGCCGACAGCTTCTTCTGCTGCTCGCCGTACGCCGCAAAGTCACCCTTGGCCAGTGCTGCCTGGCCGGCCTTGATGGCGTCGTTCGCTTCATCCAGGGCTGCCTTCAGCGCCGCCTTGGCGTCCTCCGAACCAGTTGACGGCGGGTTGGTCCCGCCGCCCGGAGTCGTCGGGGTCTTGCCGTTATTCGGCGAGTCCCCGGCGCTGGCTCCGGAGCGGCCGCCGAACAGCTTATTGAGGGCCTCGTCCAGGGTGGACTCGAAGGCGATCTTGTCGCCGAAGGCCACAAGCACCCTCTGCAGCGTCGGGTAGGAGGTCTCACCCGTGGACTTGAGGTAAACCGGCTGTACGTAGAGCATGCCGCCGCCGGCGGGAAGTGTCAGCAGGTTGCCGTTGAGCACATCCGATGCACCCTGACGCAGCAGGTTCAGCGCCTGGGACACGGTGGGATCGGAGTTGAACTTGTTCTGCGCCTGCCCGGGGCCCGGCACCTGGGCTTCCGGCGGAACCTGCAGCAGCCGCAACTGGCCGTAGCTTTCCGCCTTCACGCCCTTCTTCGAACCGGCGTCGGAATCGGCGGCGAGGAAGCCGTAAAGGACGTTGCGGGCGTTGTTGTTGACCACCTGCGGAATGTAGGACGAGGTCAGCTGGAACGCCGGTGTCTTCTGGTCCGGCATCTTCAGCGACATGTAGAACGGCGGCTGCTTGACCTCCTGGGACACGGTGGGATCGTTCGGAACGCTCCACGCGTCGTCGTTCTTGTAGAAGCTCACAGGATCCGTCACGTGGTAGCGGCCCAGCAGCTCACGCTGGACCTTGAACAGGTCCTCGGGGTAGCGGACGTGACTCATGACCGCGGCGGACATCTCCGAGTACGGCTTCAGGGTGGAAGGGAACACCTTCTGCCAGGCCTTCAGGAGGGGATCCTGGTCATCCCACGCATAGAGCGTGACGGAACCGTCGTAGGCATCCACGGTGGCCTTGACCGAGTTGCGGATGTAGTTGACCGAACTGTTGGGCAGCGCCACATTGCGGCCGGCGGTGGTCTGCGAATCGGTGGTGGCGTCGGAAAGCTGTTCCTGCTGCGAGTACGGATAGTACTGGCTGGTGGTGTAGCCGTCCACGATCCACTTGACCCGGCCGTCAACGACGGCGGGGTAGGCGTTGCCGTCGACCGTCAGGTAGGGAGCCACCTTCTGCACGCGTTCCCGAGGGTTGCGCTCGTAGAGGATCTGGGAGGCCTCGTTCACGCCGTCGGACAGCAGCAGGTCCGAGGACTGGAACTTGATCGAGTACAGGACCTTGTTGAAGAAGCTGCCGACGTTCGGGCCGCCGTTTCCGGTGAAGGTGTACTGCGTCTCGCCGCCTTCCTTCGACGCCGGGCGGTCCTGCTCGCGGTGCGGTGCACCTTCCGGGGCACCCACGATCGAGTATTCCGGGGAGTCCTCGCCGAAGTAGATGCGGGGTTCGTAGGTCTGGTCGTTGCCGAGGACACCGGTGGACGGGATGCCGGACTGCAGGAACTCCGGCTTTCCGTCGACCGTGAACTTGTTGCCCTTCGCGGCGACAACACCGTAGCCGTGGGTGTAGACAACATGGCGGTTCAGCCAGGACTGCTGGTCGGCGCTAAGGCCGTCCGGGTTCAGCTCGCGCACGGCGATAACGGTGTCCTGCACCTTGCCGTCCACCATGTACCGGTCCACGTTGAGCGCCTTGGGGAACTGGTAGTACGGGCGGAACTGCTCAAGCTGCGAGAAGGCGTCGGAGATCAGGTTGGGGTCCAGGAGCCGGATGTTGGCCGTGGTCTGCGCATCCGGGGCCAGGGCGCCCTGCGTGGTAGTGGTGGTGGCGTTGTACCGCTCCACCTTTACCTGGTCCAGGCCGTAGGCCGCCCGGGTCATGCCGATGTTGCGCTCGATGTACTTCCGTTCCAGGGTCTGCTCGGACGGGCGGACCTGGAACTGCTGGATGACCCACGGGTAGACGCCGCCGGCCAGGATGGAGGTAATGATCAGCATGGCCGTGCCGATTACCGGAAGCCGCCACTTGCCGATGACGGCTGCGATGATGAAGAGGATGGCGACGAGCGCCGCCGCGACGGCCAGGATCGCCTTCGTGGGGATAACGGCGTTGACGTCGGTGTACAGTGCGCCGGCCCAGCGTCCGCCGCTGTTCTGCAGTGCGGAGTAACGGTCCAGCCAGAAGTTGATGCCCAGCAGGATCAGGAAGGATGCGCCGGTAACGGCGAGGTGGATCTGCGCGGCGCGGCTGGTGAAGATGCCGCGTTCCATGATCCTGATGCTGCCGTACAGGTAGTGCGTGAGGATGCCCGCGATGCCGGCCACGATGGCCACGCTGATCAGGAACCCGGTGACGAAGCCCAGGAACGGCAGCGTCATCAGGTAGAAGCCGATGTCGAGCCCGAACTCCGGATCGTTCTGGCCGAAGGACTCCTGATTGAAGAACAGCATGACCTTCTGCCACTGGCTGGAGGCCGCGCTGCCGGCGAAGAGCCCGAACAGCACGGGCAGCCCGATCATGACCACGCGGCGCACAGGTTCCAGCTGCGCCTGGTAGCGGTTGAGGTTGTCCCGGATTTCCGAGTCCGGCGCGTAGACGGGCCGGGCGTGGTACGCGATCCGGATCGCGTAGAACACGGCCGCGAACATGAGGAGGAAGCCGGCGGCGAAAATGCCGATCCTCGCCAGGTTCTCAGTCAGGAACACCTCGAAGTAGCCGAGCTGCTGGTACCAAAGGACGTCCGTCCACACGTTGGCGAAGAAGATGAACCCGACGACAACCAGCGCAACGACGATGAGCGTGGGCGTCAATGCACCGCGCCTTGTCTGGAGTTTTCCGGGCGGGGTGGGGCTGGCAGGACGGGACAAACTCGTACCTCATAGCTGTGTCAGTTGCTGGTCTTGATCTTAAGTTTTCAGTGGCGGGCCTGCATGGCTCCGGCTCTCAATTAGTGCCACGAGCGGACCGGAGCCTTAGTTCCTCGATTTAGTCTAGTTGTTGGTGCAGGCCGGAAGCCCCGAGGTGTCGGCGCCCTTGGCGGCCAGCTCCACGGCGGACTTTGCCTCATCGAGGTTTTCCACCTTGACCACCTGCAGCCCGTCCGGAATATGCCCAACGACCTCTGTACAGTTCGCCGCCGGCGCCAGGAACATGGTGGCGCCGTCGGCCCGGGCACCGTGCATCTTCACCGCGATGCCCCCGATCGGGCCCACCACACCGTCAGGGCTGATGGTGCCCGTCCCGGCGATGTGCTTTCCGCCGGTGAGATCCCCGGGCGTCAGGGTGTCCATGATTCCCAGGGCGAACATCATTCCGGCACTTGGGCCGCCCACTTTGTCCAGGGAGATCTTCACGTCAAACGGGAAGGTGAAGCGGTACTGCAGCAGGACGCCCAGGATGTACCGTCCGGACGGGTTCTTGGCCGGTGTCACCGTTTCGGTCACCTGCTTGCCGTCCCGGCTTACGACGACGACGGCGGGCTTTCCCTTCCCGGCGGCCAGTTCGTCCTGGATCACCTCAAGTGACGTGACGGGCTTGGCGTTGATGGAGGTGAAGACGTCGCCCTTCTGCAGTTTGCCCTGCGCGGCCGAGCCCTCGGACAGGTCCGCCACTTCGAGCTTCTGCGTATAGGCAATGTCGAGCCCCTTCAGGGCCGCCGCCACGGCGTTCTCCTGCGACGTGGCCATGGCCACGGCACTCTCCTGCTGCGACTCCTCCTTGGTGACGCCCGTCGGGAAGATCAGTTCCTCGGGGTACACCGCCTTGGAGCCGTCAAGCCACGCCGAGAACGCCTCAAAGACGCTCACGGGGCCGTTAGGGCCGCCGTCGACATAGACGGTGGTGAGGTCGAGGTATCCCTTGGCCGGAAATGTCTCGCGGCCGGAAACGCTGATCACGGGCTTCGCATTTTCCGTGCCGAGTGTGTTGAACGTGGGCCCGGGTGATTCCACCACATACGGGACGGGCAGGACGGCGGCCGTCACGCCGAGCCCGAGCGCCAGAAGCCCGGACAGTGTCATCGCGGAGATGCGGGGATCCCGGCCCCGGGCGCGCCGCCACCGGCGGGCGTCCCCGGTTCCATCGGGATCGCCGGTACCGTCGGCGGGCGCCGGGGACTCCTCTGCGGGCTGGCCGCCCTTGGTTATCGTCACTGAAGGACCTCTCCGCACCGCGTCATTCAGCGCTGCACCGCGGCTGCAGCCCGGCGGACGGCCGGGGCGCAGCCTACATACATTCCGGCTTCTAACACTACGCGTCCCGGCCTGCCCTTAGCTCTTTGCCTACAGCGAACGTCCCGGCTTTCGGCAGACAGCCACTCCCGCACAGGGGTAGCGTGAAGTTGATTAATAGTCACACCGACGATCGGCGGGATCATGACCTCCAATCCACTCAATCCGTCCAACGGCGACGAAAATCCAAAGGATCCGCTGGCGGAGATGCTGCAGAACCTCATGGGCGGCAAGGGCCTGGGCGACATTGACCCCGCAGAACTGGCCAAGGCCGCCGGGCTGCCGAACGATCCCAACCTGCTGGCCCAGATGTTCTCCCAGGTGCAGGCCATGATGAGCGCGCCCTCGGAGGGCCCCGTCAACTGGAAGCTCGCCCATGACAACGCCCGCCGGGTGGCCGCCGGCAGCGCCGACCCCTCGGTCACGCCCACGCAGTCACGCGAAGTGGATGAGGCGCTGCGGCTCGCCGAACTGTGGCTGGACCAGGTCACGGACCTGCCTGCCACCGGCCTCATCGGCAAGGCATGGTCCCGCGCCGAATGGGTGGAGGAGACACTCGGCACCTGGAAGCGGCTGACGGAACCGGTGGCCAACAGCGTGGCCAACGCCCTCTCCGCCGCCATGACGGAGCAGATGCCGGAAGAGATGAAGTCCATGATGGGCGGCGCCTCGTCCATGCTGCAGAACGTGGGCGGCGCCATCTTCGGGATGCAGTTGGGCCAGGCCATCGGAGCACTCTCCACCGACGTGGTCAGCTCCACGGACATCGGCGTTCCGCTGGCCGATCTGGAGATGGCGTTGCTGCCCGGCAACGTGGCGAAGTTCGGCGAGGGTCTCAGTCTTCCCGAAAACGACATCCGGCTCTTCCTCGCAGTCCGGGAGGCCGCCCACGCCCGCCTCTTCGTCCAGGTTCCCTGGCTGCGCGGTCACCTGCTCGGCGCCATCGAGGCCTACGCCCGCGGCATCCACATCGACACGTCGCGGATCGAGGAGCTGGCCCGGGACCTGGACCCCAGCAACCCGGAGGGAATCCAGGAGGCCCTGTCGCAGGGCGTCTTCATGCCGCAGCGCACGCCCGAACAGGACCAGGCCCTGCAGAAGCTGGAGACCGCGCTGGCCCTCGTCGAGGGCTGGGTGGATGAACTCACCGCGGCCGCCACGGAGAAGGTACTCCCCTCCGCTGCAGCGCTCCGCGAAACGGTCCGCCGCCGCCGCGCCACCGGAGGCCCGGCGGAGCACGCGTTCGCTTCCCTCGTGGGGCTGGAGCTGCGGCCCCGCCGCCTGCGCGAAGCCGCCACGCTGTGGGCATCGCTGAAGGCCGAGCGCGGCATCGAGGGCCGCGATGCCATTTGGAAGCATCCCGACTTGCTCCCCACCGCCGAGGATCTTGACGACCCCAAGGGATTCAGCGAACGCCGCAAGCTCGCCGAGGCCAGCGACAGCGAAGTGGACGACGCCCTCCAGAAGCTGTTGAACGGCGGCTTCGACAGCCCGGCTGACGCCGACGGCGACGCTGCCGGCAGCGACGCCGACACGAAGGACGGCGGGGACGCCGGCGAAAAGGCCGACGGCGAGGAGGGCGAGGCTCCGAAGGGCTAAGCCGGGGCCTTAAAGGGCCAGCTCTGCTTCGCCGGCGGGGAGGCCGCGCGAGGTGGCAAACGACACGCCCTCCAGGAAAGCCTTGGCGCGTTCCGTCTCGGGATACGCCTCCAGCAGTTTCCAGAACGCCGCGTTGTGTCCGGCCACCAGCAGGTGCGCCAGTTCATGCAGCAGCACGTAGTCGACGACCCACTGCGGCATTGGCCGGAGCTTGTCCGAAAGCCGGATGGACCCGTCTGCGGGGGTGGCTGAACCCCAGCGGGAGTTTTGGTTGCTGACCCACCGGACCGACGTCGGGGCCGACCTGCCGCCGAGATACCTCGCCGAGAGCTCCGCAGCGTGCGCGGCCAACGCCGCGTCCGAGGAGGGCCGCCGTCCCGCACCGCTGGAACGCTTCTCCCCCTGGGTCCGCAGCTTCTCCAGCATCCGGTGAACCCAGTCCGCTTCCTGCGCCCTGCTGAAATGGGCAGGGATGGCGACCACGGCGGTGCCGTTCTCCCAGAACGCCGCGACTGTGCGGCGCCGGCGGGCGGAACGGCGCACCTCCACGGGAGCCCCGTCGTGCGTGGTCAGTGGTGCGCGGGTCTCGAGTTTTCCGGGCATTAGAAGGTGCTGCTTTCCGTCAGGACGGCGAGGACTGCCTCGCCGTACCGCTCCAGTTTGGACGGGCCAACGCCGGCGAGCCCGGCCAGTTCTTCAAGGGAGGACGGCCGTGCTTCGGCGATGGCGGTGAGGGTTGCATCGGTGAAAACCACGAAGGCGGGGACGTCGGCGGAATGCGCGACCTCCTTGCGCCATTCGCGGAGGGCGTTGAACGTCTGCTCTTCGTAGCTGGGCGGGCACTGGCTGCACCGGCCGACCTTGCGCTCGGCGCCGCTGGCCAGCATGCTCCCGCAGACCCGGCAGGATGCGGGAGCGGCCGCCTTGCGGCGCGGCGCGGTTCCCCTCCCCCGGGCGGACGAGCTGGCCACCGAGTCCGGGCGCAGTCCGTCAAGGAAGCGGGACGGCTTCCGGTTGGCGCGCCCGCCCGGGGTCCGGGCAGTGGACCAGGAGAGGGACAGGCGCTCGCGGGCACGCGTGATGCCGACGTACAGCAGCCGGCGCTCCTCGTCCACCGCGGCAGGATCATCTGCAAAGGAGATGGGCATGAGCCCTTCGCTCAGCCCCACGAGGAAGACCGCGTCCCATTCAAGGCCCTTCGCAGCGTGCAGGGACGCCAGCGTGACCCCCTGGACGGTGGGGGCGTGCTGGGCTACGGAGCGTTCCTGAAGCTCGTTGACAAAGTCAGCCAGGCCGAACTGGGGTCCGCGGTTCTGCGCCAGCTCATCCGCCAGGGCCACCAGCGCAGCCAGCGATTCCCAGCGTTCCCGCAGGGCGCCACCGCTGTGCGGGGCGGTGTCGGTATAGCCAAGCGACGCGACGATGTCCCGCACCAGCTGCCCCAGCGGCTGGGGATCGGACTCGGCCGCGGCACGGGTGGCTGCCCGCAGCTGGAGGATCGCGTCGCGGACCTCTTTCCGCGCAAAGAACCGCTCGCCGCCGCGCAGCTGGTAGCCGATCCCGGCCGACGCCAGAGCCTGCTCGTACGCCTCCGACTGCCCGTTGGTGCGGAACAGGACAGCGATTTCACTCGCCTGCACGCCGTCGTCGAGGAGTGTGCGGATCTTGCCGGCGACCGTTGCAGCCTCCGCTTCGTCGTCCGTGCATTCTGTGAACTGCGGCTCTGGTCCCGGGTTCCGCTGGGCGACGAGCTTCAGCGGCGCGGCCCATGCCGCGTCCGCCGCCGGACCGCCGCTACGCCGTGAGGCCAGCAGATCGTTGGCCAGCTTGACCACCTGCGGCGTGGAACGGTAGTCCCGGACCAGCTTGACCACGTTCGCGTCCGGATACTGGGCCTTGAACCCGAGCAGGTGCTTCGGGGACGCACCGGTGAACGAGTAAATAGTCTGGCTGGCGTCACCCACGACGCACAGTTCATTGCGGCCGCCAAGCCAGAGCTCAAGGAGACGCTGCTGCAGCGGGGAAACGTCCTGGTATTCGTCCACCACGAAGTGCCGGTACTGTTCGCGGACCGTTGCCGCCACCTTCGGGTCTTCCTGCAGAATGCCCACGGTAATCAGGAGGACATCCTCGAAGTCGATGACGTTGCGGTCCGTCTTGACGTCTTCGTAGGCCTGGAACACCCGGGCCACGGCCGTCAGGTCAAAGCCTCCCGGAGCGCCCCTGTCCTGCGCGTTTTCCAGGTAGTTGGCGGGCGTGAGCATTGATACCTTGGCCCACTCGATTTCCGACGCCAGGTCCCGGATGGAGGCGCGGTCGGTGCTGAGCCGGAGGCGGCGGGCGGCCTCTGCGATCATCTGCGCCTTGTGGTCCAGCAGGTTGGGCAGTGTCCCGCCCACCGCCTGCGGCCAGAAGAACTGCAGCTGCCGCAGCGCGGCCGCGTGGAAGGTCCTGGCCTGGACGTTTCCGACACCCAGGTCGCGGAGCCGGCTGCGCATTTCCGCTGCCGCACGTGCCGTGAACGTGACGGCCAGCAGCCGCTGCGGACTGTACACCCCTGAGTGCACACCGTAGGCGATCCTGTGCGTGATGGCCCGGGTCTTGCCGGTGCCGGCCCCGGCAAGCACGCAGAGCGGGCCGGTCAGGGTGGTGGCCACTTCCCGCTGCTCCGCGTCGAGGCCGCCAAGGATCCGGTCCTCCAGGGAGGCGTTGCCATCAGGATTTTCTGTCGTCACTTCTTGCTGCTTGCTTTAAGGGATGGATGGGCTGCTCCGCCATGGAGGCTTTTGGAGAAGGTAGGTTCCGCCGGACTCCGCGCCGTTCAGTCGTCGGCCGGGCGGTCCTGGATCACGCCGCCGTACCAGTGCTCAATGAGGGCCCTCGCGATGGAGAGCCTGGTGGAGATGACGATTTCACCGCTGAGCACGGCTTCCTGGACTTCCTCCCGGCTGAACCAGCGCGCCCTGGTGACCTCGACGCCGTCGGGCTTTGCTTCGGTGTCATCGGTGACGGCCGTAAAGCCGAGCATGAGGGACGCCGGAAACGGCCACGACTGGGAGCCAAGGTACTGGCATGCCTTGACCCGCACGCCCACCTCTTCCTGGATTTCCCGGACCACGGCCTGTTCCAGGGATTCCCCGGGCTCGACGAATCCGGCCAGCGTGGAGTAGTTCTTGGCGTCCAGCGGACCGCCGCCGCCCAGCAGGACACGGCCGTCCGGGCCAACCACCGTGACGATGATGGCCGGGTCCGTGCGCGGGTAGTGTTCGGAGTTGTCGGCCGGGCACCGCCGGACCCATCCCCCGGCTTCGACGCTGGTGACGGTGCCGCACCGGGGGCAGTGGGTGTGGGTGGCGTGCCAGTTGGCGATGGCACTGGCCTCAACGAACAGCGCGGTGTGCGTCGGATCCAGTTGCGCGGCGACGTCCCGGAAGCCCTCCCAGGTGGCTCCCGCGGGCAGGCCGGCCGGACCAGGCTCCACCGGCTCCGGCAGGATGAAGAGCAGCACGCCGGTTCCTGCGGGAAGGTCCTCGGAGCCGAGGGCAGCGCCGAGATAGATGATGTGCGCCGGGCCGGACGCGGACGTCTCGAGCCGGTCGAGCAGCGGTCCGGCCTCTGCCAGGACGAGCGCGTCCCCGTGGACCAGCGCGTGCCGTCCGGACAGCAGCATGGCCTTGGCGGTTCCCGCCGCCAGCAGGTCCGGAATGAGGCCGGGCCTCAGCCGTTCAACCGACCCCCTGTTGACCATTGCGGGCCGAACCGGCAGCACGGTGTCGAAGAGATGGTTGGCCGGCAGTCCGCCGGCCGGGAGCTGATTTTCCGGGATGGCATCCGCCGCTTGACCGACCGGCACTGCGGCCTCCGCATGACTCATGTATCCACCGTACTGACTCGCAGTGACAATTTACATTTCGGGAGGGCGCCGGCAGGCCCGGAATGAGAGTCGTCACTTGCCTCCCGGCAGCCATATTTAGGCGGATCTCGAGACTCGCCGCGACACATCATTGTCTTGGACGCCGCTCAATCTACCGTGGAACCGTGAGAAGAGAACCAATCGAACTGGCAGCTGTGGCCACCGCGGCAGTCCCCGGACTGAGCCCGACTGCCGTGAGCTCTGCCCCGGATGACCCGGCGGACTTTGATTCGGCTCTCCTTCTGGATGCCGAGGGCAAACGGTGGCGCGTCCGCTCACCCCGGCACGCGGAAGCCAGCACCCGGCTGGAGACCGAGTTCCTGGTGCTGCGCGCCTTCGCACCCGGGATCCGGGCCGAACTGCCGTTTCTGATGCCCACTGTGGCCGGCACCGTCCGGCAGCAGAACCTGACCACCTTCGTCTACTCGCACCTGCATGGCGCCACGCGGACCGTTGAGGAGCTGACGGCCGGGCCGCAGGAGCTGGCCAAGGAGATCGGCACGGCACTGGCGGCCATTCACGACCTGCCCCGCGCACTGGTCAGCAACGCCGACCTGCCCAGCTACACCCCCAACGAATTTCGCCAGCGCCGGCTCAACGAACTCGACATGGCCGCGACCACAGGCAAGATCCCCGCCCTCCTGCTCCGCCGCTGGGAACACGCCATGGAAGACGTCTCACTGTGGCGGTTCAACCCCTGCGTGGTCCACGGCGACCTGCACGAGGACAACCTGCTGGTTGAGGACAGCCGTGTCACGGCAGTCACCGGCTGGACGGATTTGCGCATCGGTGACCCCGCCGACGACCTCGCATGGCTCGTGGCATCCAACGAGCACGACTTCGTCGACTCCGTGGTCAAGCACTACACCGCAAAGCGCCGCGACGCTCCGGACACCCACCTGCTGCGCCGCGCCGCGCTTTCGGCGGAATTTGCCCTGGCCCAGTACCTCGTCAAGGGCATCGCGGCAGCCGACGCCGACATGATCGCCGAGGCCGAAGGCATGCTGTCCACGCTCGCCGACGACATTGCCGAATACGGCGGACAGCCCATCAGCGTGGAACCGCTGCCCCCGGCCAAGCCCGAGGCCCCGCCAACCGGCCAAGCGCCGGCCGCGCCCGGCCTGGTCGACGCCCCGGCGGCCACTGACATTTCCGAGGCCATGCCTGCCGTCCACGTCACGCCCATACCTGTTGACCCGAAGCCGCTGCCGGTGGAGGTGACGCCCATCCCGGTCGAGGTGACGCCCATCCCGGCTGAAGCGGAGAACGGCGGGGAGAACGCGGACCGGCCGTCAGACCAGGACGCCCCGCGGAGCGCAATGAAGGAGAGCGCAGCGGAGGATGAGGCGGCACAGGATGCCGGCGCATCTGACGATGCAGAAGCGGCCGGGACCAAGGACGCGGCACCGGGAGACGCGCCGGCCCCGAAGCCCCCGGCCGCCGACACCTCCACAGTCGCCCTCACGGTGGTTGAGGCCAAGACGACCTAACCGGCGAGGTTTCCTAACCCGCAAGGGCGGCGGCCACGATACCTTCGAGCTCGGCGCCTGACGCCAGGTCGTGCGGGCGCACCACATGGTTGTCCGCGACGTAGAAGAAGGCAGCCCGGACCTCCTCCAGCGGCACGCCCTTGAGCCGGGCCCAGGCCAGCCGGTAGACGGCCAGCTGGACGCTCTTGGTCTTCAGCTGCCCTGCCGACGGCCGGCGGCCGGTCTTCCAGTCCACGAGGTCCCAGCCGCCGTCGGCGTCCCGGAACACTGCGTCGATGCGGCCTCGCACAACGACGTCGCCGATCCGGGTCTCCACCGGGACCTCCACGTAGGCCGGCGATCTGTGTGCCCAGCGGGAGTCCTTGAAGGTAGCGACCATGTCGTCAAGGCCGTAGGCCTCATCGATGTGGTTGTCTGAGCCGGGTGTTTCGCCGAGATCCAGCATTCCTGCCGTTCCGAAGTACTCTTCGACCCAGGCATGGAAGGCGGTGCCCTTCCGCGCGGACATGCCGGGCTCCCTCGGAACAGGCCTCCTAAGCCGCTGCACCACGGTCCCGGCGTCCTCCCCCAGGTCCACCAGGGTGGATGCCGAGATATGCCCGGGCAGGTGCACGTCGCGGCTCCGCGCCCGCCTGGCACGGCGTTCCAGAAGGAGGGCGGCCTCGCGTTCCCAGCCTGCCGCCTGGGGGCGCAGCCCCTGGCCGGCCGAGAGCCCCGGCGCGCCAGCTTCAAGGGCTGCGATCTCCGTGAGCAGCCGTTCCGCGGCACGGTTCATGGCCTCCCGCCGTCCCGGCACCAGCCGGAGCCGGTTGCCGCTGCGGGGGTCCACAGGACCTTCCAGTGGGTCATACGGCCAGGCCGCCACCTCCAGCTCACGGGTCAGCGGACTTTCCTGCGGCAACGATTCCTCATCCAGGGAACCAGGGTGGATCTCCGCAGTTTCCCCTTCGGCCAGGGGCGCCAGCTCGGCAAGGAACGGCGACATCTCAGCCATCCCGCCGCGCCCGCCCACCCACGCTCCGCTGGAAACCCAGAGCACGTGCTTGGCGCGGGTGTAGGCGACGTAGGCCAGCCTCCGTTCCTCAGCCTCGCCGTGGGCCTGCACGTCCCCCTTGAAGACCTTCTCGGCGTCGAGCCACCCCTTTTGGTCCGGCTGGTCCAGGTCCCACTGCGGAAGATCGGCACGGTCGCCGCGGAGGGGCCAGGGCAGGGCCGCCGCACCGCTGCTCCACCTGGAGTCGCGGCTGCTGGGAAACGCGCCCGCGTTCAGGCCCGGCACGAACACGACGTCCCATTCGAGGCCCTTCGAGGCGTGCACCGTCAGCAGCTGCACGGCCTCGTGGTTGACGTCCGCGGGCGGCACGTCCAGGCCGCCCTCCTCCGATGCTGCCGCTTCCAGCCATGAAAGAAAGGCCAGGACGTCCACCCGCTGCGAGGTCTGCAGGAACCCGGCAGCCGCGTCCTGGAATGCATCCAGGTTCCGCCGTGCCTGGTGGATGCTGAACCCGGGCCTCGCGGCAACCTCGATGTCCAGCAGCATGGCCCGCTCCACCTCGCCCAGCAGCGTGGTCAGGTCCTCGCCCATCAGTGTCCGGAGCTGTCGCAGCTCCGTGCCCAGGCGCTGCAGCCGCTCCCGGGCGGGAGCCGTCAGGCTGCGGCCATGGGCGGACGTCCACCCCTCGCTGGGGAGCCAGTCGAGCGCCTCGACGAGGCTGGCGGCGTCGGTGATGTCACCCTCGATGACGGCGTCGGCGGCTTCCGGATCCCCGTCGACCGGCGGATCGTTCGCTCCCGGATCCTCGTTCACGCCCATGCCACGGCCGTCACTGACCATGCCGCGGCGGCGGGCCAGAAACGCCGACCAGTCCCGGAACGCCATGAGGTCGGCGGGGCCGATCCTCCACCGTGCGCCGGCCAGGAGCCGCATCAGCGAGTCGGACCGGCCTGGATCCGCCAGAACCCGCAGCGTGGCGACCAGGTCCACAATTTCGGGCGTGTCCAGCAGCCCTCCGAGGCCCACGATTTCGTAGGGGATGCCTGTGGCCTCGAACTCCTTGCGGAGGCATTCCATCTGAGCCCGCCTGCGGCACAGCACGGCCATGGCAGGCTGGACGGGCGCTTCCGCCGGGGAACCGCCAAAGTCAGTAGCCCGGAACCTCAGGAGATCCTTGGCAATCGCCGCTGCTTCGTCTTCATCGGTGGCAAAACGGCCAATCACCAACCGGCCCTGCACGGCGGCCGGACTCGGCTGCAGCGCGGGCACCTCCACGGCCGCGCTGGAGGAACGCTGCCCCGCGGGTCCGGCCTGCGCCGCGGCGGCACTCAGCGGAGCGGAGATGAGATTGGCGGCGGCCAGGATATTGCGGCCGTTCCGCCAGGCCGTGGTCAGGTACGAAACGGGGGCGGGACGCCGGGACGCGGGTGCTGACTGCCTGTCCGCCACGCATACCGGAAACTCATTGACAAAGTGGAACAGCTGTCCGGCCGACGCGCCGCGGAAGCCGTAAATGGACTGGTTCGGATCACCGACGGCCGTGACGGCGTGGCCATCCCCGAAAAGCCTGGAAAACAGCACCAGCTGGGCGTGTGAGGTGTCCTGGAATTCGTCCAGCAGCACCACCTTGTACCGCTGGCGCTCCATCTCTGCGGCCAGGGGCACTTCCTGTGCAACGCGTGCGGCAAGCGCCACGAGGTCACCGAAGTCCAGGGCTCCGCGTGCCCGTTTGGCTTCGGCATAGCGCCCTACGAGCTCTGCCACACTGGCCCGCGTGCGGAGCATGGCGCCAAGTTCGCCGGCGGCCTGGGTGGGGTTCTTCTTGGCCCCGGCCACGTACGGCAGGGCCTCGAACTCGGCAAGCCGCTGCATCAGCCAGCCGTGCACACCGTCGGGGTCCTGCAGGTGTTCCGCGCACTCCCCCGCGAGCTGGATGACTGCTTTGACGAGTGTGGACTTGGCCACCCTGAAATGCGAATACTCGCCGTCGAACGCCTCAACCACCTCACTGGCCAGCTGCCATGCCTGTGCCCCGCCCAGCAGCACGACATCCCGCTCGATCCCGAGCCGCAGGCCGTAATCGGAGACGATTCCGCTGGCAAACGAGTGGTACGTGGAGACCTTGGGCTCCAAGGCGTCGGCGCTGAGCAGCGCGCCTGCCCCAGCACCTCCAGGGTTGGCAGCACCACCGGAGTTGCCGGTGCCGCCGGCGCCGCCGATGGCCGTCCGCTGCAGCGCACTGAGCTTGGCGCGGATGCGGCTGGCGAGTTCACCGGCGGCCTTTCTGGTGAACGTGACACCCAGGACTTCCTCCGGCTTGACCCAGCCGTTCGCGACGAGCCAGACGACGCGGTCGGCCATGGTGGCCGTCTTCCCTGAACCGGCGCCGGCGATGACCAGCCGTGGCGCTAGCGGCGATGAGATGATGGCCGACTGTTCCGCCGTCGGCAGGTTTTTCTCGCCCAGCAGGGCGGACAACTCTTCGGGACTGAATCTGGGCTCGGGCAGCTCTGCCGTCCGGCTCATTCGGTAACCTGCTTTCCCCGTGAACACAGCGGACATACCTCCGGCAGCCGGCAGCCGAGGCCGCCGTAACCGGTCTTGGCGGGATCATGCCTTGCCTCGAATTCGTGGCCGGACATCACGGCGGCTGCGTCGTTCACCATTTCGATCGCCCAGTTGTCCCCCGGGTCCAGCGGCTCCTGGTACTGGATCCCCGGAGTCTTGGTGGTTGTGCCCAGCTGGGCAAGCACCGCTCCGCCGGGCCGCGCCCGGGCGTCGGGAGCCCCGGCGTCGGGAGCCCCGGCGTCGGAAGCTTCGGCGGCACCAAAGCCCCCGGCCAGCACGGCCGCCTGGTAGGCGCCCAGCTGCGGGTGCCGGCCCAGTTCCGCCTTGCCCGGCTGCCGTTTGCCCGTCTTAAGGTCAACGATCACCAGCCGGCCCTCGGCGTCGATCTCCAGCCGGTCCACCTGTCCGCGCAGGACGGCTGACCGGGGCCCCTCATCGGTGGGAACGTCGCCGCGGGCAACGGCGGCGGGCTCGGGCAGGATCACTTCAAAGTCCTGTTCGACGCCCGCCAGGCGCCGGCCTTCGCTGCGCATGAGCAGGACGTACTGCGCCAGTTTCCGGACCATCGCTTCGGCCCTCCGGAAGTCCAGTTTGCCTTCCCAGTTGTCCTTCATGCCCAGGGCGGGCCAGCGCCGGACGAGTTCGGCGAGGTATTCCGCGCCACTGGCATCGGGTAGGTCCTGGGCGATGGCGTGCACCAGGGTGCCGAGGCTGCGGGCGAAATCCGTTGCCGCTTCGCCGCCGGCGGCCTGGATGAACCAGTCCAGAGGAGATTTCTGCACCGACTCCACCTTGGACGGCGAGACGTAGACGGTGCCGCCCGGAGGCACAACCCGGTCCACGGACGTCAGCGGGGCCAGCCCCCACCAGGTATCCGGATGGGCTCCCGGAACGGCAGGCTCGGCCGTGGCAAGGCGGGCCAGGACACGCACGGCTTCATCCGCCTCGGCGCCCAGCCTGCCGTCCAACTGGGCGTACTGGCGGAGTTCCGCCACCAGCGCACGCAGCGTCAGCGGCCGTTCCACCGGCGTGTAGCCGCGGCCCTCCTGGCCGGGCAGCAGCGGTGCAACGTAATCCAGGAAGGAGGACGGCTGTTCATCCTCGGAAGACACGGCGGTGCACAGCAGCACCTCCTTGGCCCGGGACACCGCAGTGGAAAAGCTGCGGAGTTCGTCATAGCGGATCTCCCGCAGCCGGCTCAGCGGGCCAAGCTGGAGGGCGTACTCCACGCCGTGTTCGACGGCGTCCGCGAACAGTGTGCTGCCCAGCAGCTCGCCGCGGAGGCGGGTGTTGGGCCAGACGCCTTCCTGGAGCCCGGCGACGATCACGAACGGCCATTCCCGGCCCGCGGCGCTGGCCGGCGTCATGAGCTCCACGGCGTCGTCAACCTGCGCCCGTGCCGCGAGGGTGTCCATGGGCAGTTCCTGGTTCAGCAGGTACTCCAGGAATTGCTCAGGGCCGGACCCGGGCATCTGGTCCACGTAGCGTTCGGCCGTGTGGAACAGCGCCATCATGGCGTCCAGGTCCCTGTCCGCCCGCGCCCCGACGAGTCCGCCGGCAAGGGCCGCCGCCGTCCACGCCGCCGCGAGCCCGGTGGAGTGCCAGAGCGCCCACAGCACTGTCTCGGCGTTGGACCCGGGTTCCCCAATGGCTTTCCGCCCGGCCTGGATCATCCGGGCCACCCTGCGGGCCGACCGGCCTTCGATGCCCAGTGTGCCCAGCGCGCCGGGCTCCAAAAGCGCCTCCACGAGCAGGGAATCGCTGGAGCGTCCCCCGCCGCCCAGCAGCTCCTCCCGCCGCAGCGACTGTCGGAGCCGCCGCAGTTCGAGTGACGTCGCCCCGCCGATCCGGGACGTCAGAAGCGACACGGCCGACTCCGGCGTAAGGACTCCCGGGTCCAGGGCCACCGCATAGGCGTCGAGCAGCGGACGGACGGCAACCTCATCGCGGACGGCGGACTCAGCCACCGGAACCCGGACCGGAATCCCCTGGCCGGAGAGGTAGCGCTGCAGCTGGCTCAGCTGGCCGCCGTTCCGGACAATGACGGCGATGTCCTCGAGCGGACGGCCGTCCCTGAGATGTGCCTCGAGGATGCGTTGCGCGACGTACCGCAACTCATGGACGGCCGAGGGCAAAAGGTGCGCCTCCACCGTGCCGCCTGCCCGCCGTGCGGTATCACCTGAAGCGGCATCAGCCGACGCAGCGTCACCGGGGTTCCCGGCATTGTCAGCAGCGTCGGCAGAGCCAACGGGGTCCAGGCGGCGGGCGAGCTGGCCGCCGGAGCGGAGGGAGATCCGGTCCGCCACCCCGAGCCAGGCCTGGGCCACGGCCGGCTGATGGCGGTGGGCATGGGACAGCGGCTTCTCGACGACTGTCCGCTCCTCGCCGCCCAGCAGCCCCGGGAGCTCTGCCACCAGATCCGGCCGCGCTCCACGGAACCCCTGCACCACCGTGTCCGGCGCGGACGTCACGTAGACATCCTTGCCGGCGGCGACATCGGCCAGGAGCTCGAAGACGGCCGGATTGGCCTCCTGGATATCGTCCACAAGAACGAGCTGGAGCCGGTCCCGTTCCGCCGCCAGGAAGTCCGGGAAATCCTGGAAGAGCTGGCGGGCCGCGGTGATGATGCCCGCGGGATCGAAGGCCTCGGGCATGCGCAAGTCCAGGACGTCGCGGTACTCGGCATACAGCGCAGCGGCCGCAATCCAGTCCGGCCGTCCGCAGGCATGGCCCAGGCCGGCCAGGTCCTCGGCGGTGCGGCCCGTCTCCGTGATCCGGTCGAAGAGCTGGCGGACCTCGTGCCGGAAGCCACGCGTGGGCAGCGCCGCGGTGAGGTCATCGGGCCAGGGAAGCCCAAGGCCGGGCAGGGCGTGGCCCTCCAGCAGTTCCTTGATGATGAGGTCCTGCTCCGGGCCGGAGAGGAGCCGCGGAGCCTTCGACAACGGCAAGAGCCCCTCTGCCTTGGCACGGCGGATGAGGTCGAAGGCATAGGCTGCCCAGGTGCGCGCCGGCGTGGTGCTCAGGCTCCGGTTCAGCCTGGCGGTGAACCGGTCACGGAGGGTGTCGGCCGCAAGCCTTCCAGGGGCGAGAATGAGGATCCGCTCGGGGTCCACCCCTTCCGCCTCCACCCGGCGGACGGCCGCCTCGATGAGCACGGTGGATTTTCCGGTGCCGGGCGCTCCGGGAACCAGCACGGGGCCGGATCCCCGGGGCACTTCGACGGCGGCCAGCTGGTCCGCCGTGAGGACCGGAACGCGGGAGTGCACCTGGCGCGGTGGCAGCAAACGAAGACCGGTGGCCGGGAACGGGGCGGCGGAGGAAGAGTCCGGATGTACCCGTTCCGAAGTGGGTGCGGATGCCGGATGGACTGACGCTGGGTGGGCGGTCTGATCGAGTGTTGCGGTCACACGGACATTCCATCATCCGGCACTGACAATTTTCGCAGCGACGCTTCCAGCCGCTCGGCGATCACGTCCAGGGCGTCGAAATCAGCGTCGGACGGGGCCCACCGCGCAGCGGTCAGATCCACCCGCCACCGCCCCTCGCCCGTCCGGGCATACCCGCGAAAGTCGCCGCGCAGGGGTGTGCCCTCCTGCAGGTAGTAGTTGAGGGCCTCGGACTCGTGGCCGTCCGGGGCAAGTCCGCTGGCCCGCAGCACCCGCCACCACGGAACGCCGCTGCCGTAATGGCTCAGCACGGACCCCACCTGCCGCGGCCCTCCGGCCCCAAGAAGTTCAGCGACGTCCCCGTAGGCCACCGCCGAGCCGGCCGGGATAAGGTCGACCACCGCCAAAACCGCCTCCACGTACTCCGCCCGCATGTCCCCAGACTATCGGCGGCACGCGACGTCAGCCGTCAGGACGGGCGCCGTGTGCGTCTTCCCACACCGCGTCTTCCCACAGCATGCCGGACACGCGCGGGGCAAGCACCGTTACTGTCGGTGCCTCCGGGTAATTTGGAGCCATGAGCACTTGGAACACTCTCCCCCGGGCCGCGTTCGACCTCGAAACCACGGGACGCAACTCCCGCGCCGCACGGATCGTCACGGCTTCCATCACCCTGGTGGACAGCTCCGGGAACGTGGTTCGGGAGCATGAATGGCTGGCTGATCCGGGGGTTGAGATTCCCCAGGAGGCAAGCGACGTGCACGGGATCACCACCGAACACGCCCGCAGCCACGGCCGGCCTGCGGCCGAGGTCACCAGGGAAGTCGCTGCCGTGCTCCAGGGGCTCTTCGACGACGGCGTTCCCGTGATCGCATTCAACGCCAGCTACGACTTCACGGTCCTGGCCGCCGAATCGGCCCGCTACGGCGTGCCGCAGCTGAGCCGGTTCCCCGTCCTGGACCCCTACATCATGAACAAGCAGGTGGACCGGTTCCGCAAGGGCAAGAGGACGCTGACCGCCCTGTGCGAGGAGTACGGTGTGGAGCTGGAAAACGCCCACACGTCGGCCGCGGACGCGCTGGCAACCCTCCGCATGCTTGACGCCATGGCCGGCAAGTTCCCTAAACTGAGCATGCCGGCCGGCCAGCTCCACCAGCTTCAGGTGGACTGGGCCGTCAGCCAGGCCGCCGACTTCCAGCAGTACCTCCGCAAGACCAAACCCGCCGCCGTCATCGAAGGTGACTGGCCGGTACTTCCTCCTGAGGATGCCAGCCGCGGCGGCTTCTGACAGCGCGGTTTCTGACCTAAGCGGCACCTGATCCGGCTTCGGACTGGTCCGGGCCTCAAACCGGTGCGACGCATTTCACAAAACCGGGCCCGCCCTGCCAACGGGCCCGTGCGCCTTGCTGATTCTGTAATAGCAACTCCCCTCATTGCTATTGCCCCAACCGTCGCCACTTATGCCGCATTATATTCGGCAAATAGCGGTCAATGCCGCTCATTACGCCACATAACTGCCAGGTTAAGGGCAGTGAGACAATTAAGTTTTGCGGGCGCGCCCTCTGCACCGCCGGATCCCGGCCAAAGACGGCTTGACTGCCCGCCCCCGTTTATCCCAATGAAAGTGATGCGCGATGAAAATCAAAGCCTTGAAGTGGCTGTCCACGGTTCCCGTGGCCGTAGTCATGGCCGTATCCCTGGCTGCCTGCGGTGGAGGCACCGCTGCTCCCAGTGGCTCGTCGACTGATGCCCTCGCCGGCAGCGACCAGCAGGCGCTGGACAAGTACACCACCAAGGACGTCACCGCCCTGGACAAGATCGACAAGTCCAAGCTCGGCCTGATCACTCCGGGCGTCCTCAAGGTCGGCACCCTGTCCGACGCCCCGCCCAACATCTTCATCGACAAGGATGGAAACTTCACGGGCTATGACAACGAACTCCTGAAGGCCATGGCGGCCAAGCTCGGCCTCAAGGTGGAGTTCGCATCGACCAAGTTCCAGAGCCTGCTGGCCCAGGTGAAGAACAAGCAGTTCGACGTCGGATCGTCCTCCATCTCCACCACAGACGCCCGCCGCGAGACCGTGGCATTCACCAACGGCTACGACTTCGGCTACATGGCGATCGTGACCAAGGATGACGCGAAGGTGAAGACCTTCGACGACCTGAAGCAGGGTGTGCGCATCGGCGTCGTCCAGGGCACCGTCCAGGACGACTTCGTCACCAACACGCTGAAGCTCGAGCCCGTCCGCTTCCCGGACTACAACACTGTCTACGCCAACGTGAAGAGCGGCCAGATCGACGCCTGGGTTGCTCCCTCGCAGCAGGCCGAGGGCCAGGTCAAGTCGGGCGACGGCACGAAGATCGCCGAGAAGAAGGTCAACACCCAGAACTTCACGGCCTACGCAGTGGCCAAGGACAACCAGCCCCTCACCGACGCGCTCAACTCGGCGCTCGACGCCGTGATCGCCGACGGAACCTGGACCAAGCTCACCACCCAGTGGTACACGGACCGCCCGACCATCAAGGAGCAGACTCCTGAGGGCTGGAAGCCGGGCAGCAAGGCCGTCCAGGTCCCCACGAAGTAACCAACTGACAGGCGCCACATGGATTATCTGAACAGGCTCGCCGAAACCTTCCTCGACTGGAAGGCCATCGCCGAGGTACTCCCGGCCATGTTCTCGGTCGGACTGCCCAACACCCTCGTCCTCGCAATCGTCTCGGGCATCATTGGCTGCGTGGCCGGCATGGTGCTGGCCCTGATGGGCATCTCGCGTAATCCTGTGGCGCGGTGGGCCGCCCGGGTGTATACGGACGTGTTCCGTGGACTCCCGGCGGTTCTCACCATCCTCGTCATCGGCCTCGGATTCGGCCCGATCTTCCGCGAGCTGACCGGGGTCACCAGCCCATACCCCATGGGCATCGCCGCGCTCTCGCTCATGTCCAGCGCCTACATCGGGGAGATTTTCCGCTCCGGCATCCAGAGCGTGGACAAGGGCCAGCTCGAGGCCGCACGGGCCCTGGGCTTCGGCTACGGCCCCTCGCTGCGGATGGTCGTGGTGCCGCAGGGCATCCGCCGGGTGCTCCCGGCGCTGGTGAACCAGTTCATCGCGCTTATCAAGGAGTCCTCGCTGGTCTTCACCCTGGGGCTCCTGGCCTCCGAGCGGGAGCTGTTCCAGATCGGGCAGGACGCAGCCGCCCGCAGCGGCAACCTGTCCGGCTACGTCGCGGCCGCCGTGTTCTACCTGGCGATGACCGTCCCGCTGACGCACCTGGTCAACTGGATCGACGCGCGCCTGCGCACGGGCCGGCCACAGAAGATGGAACCGGACGAGGCCGCGGCCGTCGTCGGAAAGGGAGCCCACTCATGAGCACGTTCACGTCAGGCTCGCTCGAAGCGAAAAACGTCCATCTCGCCTTCGGGCACAACAAGGTCCTCCGCGGCATCGACCTCAGCGTCCCGGCCGGCACCACCGCGTCGGTGATCGGGCCGTCCGGTTCCGGCAAGTCGACCCTGCTGCGCGTGATGAACCGTCTGATCGAACCGGACGCCGGGGACATCCTCCTGGACGGCAAATCGGTCCTGAAGGAAAACCCCGATGAGCTGCGGCGCAGGATCGGCATGGTGTTCCAGCAGTTCAACCTCTTCCCGCATAAGAGCGTCGGCGAAAACGTCGCGTTCGCCCTGCGCAAGCTGCGGAAGCTGCCCAAGGAGCAGGCGCGCGAGGAGGCCCTGAGCCAGCTCGACCTCGTCGGGCTCAAGCACAAGGCCGATGTCCGCCCCGCCACCCTCTCCGGCGGCCAGCAGCAGCGGGTGGCGATCGCCCGTGCCCTCGCCATGAAGCCGGAAGTCATGTTCTTCGACGAGGCCACCTCCGCCCTCGACCCCGAGCTCGTCAAGGGTGTCCTGGCACTTATGGCGGACCTCGCGAAGGGCGGCATGACCATGGTGGTGGTGACCCACGAAATGGGCTTCTCGCGCAACGTCTCGGACACCGTGACGTTCATGGACGGCGGCGTGGTGGTGGAGTCGGGCCCGCCCGGGCAGGTCTTTGAAAACCCCCGGACCGAGCGGCTGCAGGGCTTCCTCTCGGACGTCCTCTAGAGGCCGCCCGGAACCCCGCAACAGCAAAAAACTCTGGCACCCGCCGCGGCGGGTGCCAGAGTTTTTTTGTGAGGGAAAAGCCCGACGGCGGTTTAGGCCTTCGCCGCGGCGGCGGCCTCCGCTGCGGCTGGCAGTGCATCGAAGATCCGGTTCATCGCGGCGTCGTCGTGCGCCGCGGACAGGAACCAGGCCTCGAAGACGGACGGCGGGAGGTAGACACCCGAGTCCAGCATGGAGTGGAAGAAGGGCGCGTAGCGGAACGACTCCTGCTTCAGTGCGTCGCTGTAGTTGTGGACGCCGTGCTCGGACGTGCCGAAGGCCACCGAGAACAGGTTGCCGGCGCGCTGGATGGAGTGGTCCACGCCTGCCGCGTCCAGGGCCGCGGACAGGGCGCCGGACAGTTCCAGCGACCGCGCGTCCACGAAGGAGTACACGTCCCGGGTGGCGTGCGTCAGGGTGGCGACGCCGGCTGCCATGGCCACCGGGTTACCGGACAGGGTGCCGGCCTGGTAGACAGGACCGAGCGGCGCGAGGTGGTCCATGACGTCGGCACGGCCGCCGAGGGCCGCCGTCGGCATGCCCCCGCCGATCACCTTGCCGAACGTCAGCAGGTCCGGGGTCCACTGTTCCGTGGCGTCCGCGGCGCCCCCGGTGAGCCCCCAGTAGCCCGAGTAGCCGGTGCGGAAGCCGGTCAGGACCTCGTCGACGATCAGCAGGGCGCCGTGGGCTGTGGTGATCCGCGAAAGGCCGGCGTTGAAGCCCTCGCCGGGCGTGACCACGCCCATGTTGGCGGGCGCGGCCTCGGTGATGACGGCGGCGATGTTGGGCCCATGCTCGGCGAAGGCCGCCTCGACGGCGTCGAGGTCGTTATAGGGCAGCACCAGGGTCTCGGCAGCGGTGGCTGCCGTGACGCCGGCGGAACCGGGCAGGGCAAGGGTGGCTACGCCGGAGCCGGCGGAGGCGAGCAGCCCGTCCAGGTGCCCGTGATAGCAGCCGGCGAACTTGATGACCAGGTTGCGGCCGGTGAAGCCCCGGGCCAGCCGGATGGCCGTCATGGTGGCTTCGGTTCCGGTGGACACCATGCGGAGCCGTTCGACGGCGGAAACGCGTTCCTTGACGATGGCCGCGAGGTTGGCCTCATCCGGGGTGGACGCTCCGAAGGAGAGTCCGCGGTCCACGGCGGCGTGCACGGCTTCGAGGACGGCCGGGTGGGCGTGCCCCAGCAGGGCCGGGCCCCAGGAGCAGACCAGGTCAACGTAGTCGTTGCCGTCGGCGTCGGTCAGGTACGGGCCCCTGGCCGCCACCATGAAGCGGGGCGTGCCGCCGACGGAACCGAAGGCGCGGACCGGGGAGTTCACGCCGCCGGGCATCAGCTGGCGGGCGCGGTCGAAAAGTTCCTCGTTGCGAGGGGTACTGGAAGTCATGGGTCCCATTCTTTCAGTCTGCGGGAGTGTCGCCGGACAGCGTCACCGGACGGGGTTGCCGGTCAGGAGCTCGGCCACCCGCGGTGCCACCACGGTGCCGAAGAGTTCGATGCAGCGCATCATGGACTCGTGCGGCAGCGTGCCGTTGCCGTATTTCAGGTCGAAGCGGTCCACACCAAGGTTCCGCTTGAGCAGCGCAATCTTCTGCGCCACCGTCTCGGGAGACCCTACGTACAGCGCGCCCTCGGGTCCGCACATGGCGTCGAACTCGCGGCGGTTCCCCGGGCCCCACCCCCGTTCGGCGCCGATCCTGTTCCGCTGGGCAAGCCAGTGCGGAAAGAGTTCATCGCGGGCCGCCTCGTCGGTCTCGGCAATGTGGCCGGGCGAATGGGTGGCGATCTGCTGCATGGGCTGGCCATACTTGGCCATCGCTTCGCGGTACAGGTCTACCAGCGGGGCGAACGAACGGGGCTGGCCGCCGATGATGGCAAAGATGATCGGGTAGCCGTACTGCGCGCACCGCAGGACGGACTCCGGGGTGCCGCCCACGCCGATCCAGGCCGGCAGCAGGTGGTGCTCCAGCGGCGGGTAGACGCTCAGCCCGGCCAGCGAAGGCCGCGTGCGCCCCTCCCAGTGCACCGGCTTCTGTGCCCGCACCCTGTCGAAGAGTTCGAGCTTCTCCTCAAACAGCACCTCGTAGTCCGCCAGGTCCAGGCCGAACAGCGGAAACGACTCGATGAATGAGCCGCGGCCCAGCATCACCTCGGCGCGGCCGCCGGACAGCGCGTCCACGGTGGAGAAGCGCTGGAACACGCGGATGGGGTCGTCGGAACTGAGCACGGTGACCGCCGAGCCCAGCCGGATGCTGGTGGTCCTGGCGGCGGCGGCCGCCAGGAACACCTCGGGGGCGGACACAGCGAAGTCTCGGCGGTGGTGCTCCCCCACCCCAAAAGCATGAAGGCCGACGGCGTCAGCCAGGACCGCCTGGTCCAGCAGCTCCCGCAGCACCCGGGCATGCGGTTTCGGCTCGCCTGTCCCGTCCACGCCAACGTCGCCGAACGTGTTCAGGCCCAGCAGGATCCGCCCAGGACCCACCGGAGCGGTGGGTCCGGCGGGCTGGCGCGCGGCCGGCATCATGATTCCTTGAGCCAGCCGGCGATTTCGCTGGCCCAGTACGTGAGGACCAGGTTGGCCCCGGCGCGGCGGATGCCGAGGACCGACTCCGTGATGGCAGCCCGCCGGTCGATCCAGCCGTTCGCCGCGGCCGCCTCGATCATGGCGTACTCGCCGGAGATCTGGTAGGCGGCCACCGGCACGGGGCTCATGTCAGCGACGTCGGCCAGGATGTCGAGGTAGCTCATGGCCGGCTTGACCATCACCATGTCCGCCCCCTCGGCGAGGTCCAGCTCCACCTCCTGGATGGCCTCCCGGCGGTTGGCTGCGTCCATCTGGTAGGTCCTGCGGTCGCCCTTGAGCTGCGAGTCCACTGCTTCCCGGAACGGGCCGTAGAAAGCCGAGGCGTACTTCGCGGCGTAGGCCACCACGCCGGTGTTCACGTGGCCGGAGTCCTCCAGGGCCTGGCGGATCACGCCGATCTGTCCGTCCATCATTCCGGACGGGCCCAGCACATGGGCGCCGGCGTCGGCCTGGGCCACCGCCATCTTCGCGTAGATCTCCAGCGTGGCGTCGTTGTCCACATAGCCGTCGCTGTCGAGGACGCCGCAGTGGCCGTGGTCGGTGAATTCGTCGAGGCAGACGTCGCTCATCACCACGAGGCTGTCCCCCACCTCCGCGCGGACGTCCCGGATGGCCTTGTTGAGCACGCCGTCCGGGTCCAGGGACGCCGTTCCCTCCGCGTCCCGGGTCTCCGGGATGCCGAACAGCATGATGCCGCCGACGCCCAGTTCCACGGCTTCGGCCGCTGCCCGTTTGAGGGTGTCCGTCGTGTGCTGCACGACGCCCGGCATGGAGACGATCGGGTTGGGTTCCGACAGGCCCTCACGGATGAACGCCGGAAGGATCAGGTCTGCCGGGGCGAGGCGGTACTCGGCCGTGAGCCTGCGCATGGCGGGGGTGGTGCGGAGCCGCCGGGGGCGGTGGTGCGGAAAGCTCATGTCCTGTCCTTCACTGTGGGCCTGCTGTTGATGAGTGGATGCTTAGGGGGCAAGCGCCCGGATGACGGCGGCGGCGAGCCCTTCCGGCGTGGCCTCCCGGGCCGTGGCTGCCACCGCGAGTCCGAGGGCTTCCGCCTCGGCCGCCGTGGCCGGGCCGATGGCCACGAGACGGCAGGAGCCGAGGGGCGCCAGGGTTGCGCCAATGCGCCTCACGGCGCTGGGTGAGGAGGCGACGACGGCGGCCAGCGTGCCGCCGTCGACCTCCGCTTTCGCTTCGGCGGGCGTCAGCAGCGGCAGCGAGGCGCTGCCGTCAGCAACAGTCCGGCTGAGGCGCCGCGCCGGCTCGGCCGGGAAGTCCACCGTGCAATAGGCCACCACGGTGCGGACCCGGGCGCCTTTAGCCTCCAGTCCTCGGGATAGTGCCGGGGCGGCGATGTCGGCCTGCGGGAGCAGCACGTCCGCGGGACCGCCCGGCCATCCGCTGACGATCCCGGCCGCTGAGTGGTCATGCTGCGGCTCGAAGTGCACGTCGATCCCGGCTGCCTGGAGCGCCCTGCGGCTGGCGGGGCCAACCGCGGCGACCCGGATGCCGGCCGGAAGCCAGTCGCGCAGTTCCACGGCCCGCTCTGCCGCCTTTTCCTGCAGCGCCAGGACGGTGGTGGCGCTGCTGACCACGAGCCACTCATAGCGGCCCGCACCCAGCGCATCAAAGGCGTCGTCCAGCGCGGCCTGGTCCGGGGCGCGTTCGGCGGCCGTCAGGGGCAGCAGCAGGGGAACGGCGCCGGTCTGCCGCAGCGCCTCCGCGAGGGGTCCGGACCGGTCGGGGCTTCGCGTCACCAGGACGCGGCACCCTTCCAGCGGGCGTCCGCCCGCCGGGTACTGTCCGTTCGTCGTTCCCATGCGGCCGGCTGCGGTCAGGACGCCGTCAGGTCCGCGATATCCGCAGCCCCCGCTGCCAGCAGGACCTCGGCCAGTTCGATTCCGAGCAGGGTGGCGCCCACTTCGGTGAGTCCGTCCGTGGCCCGTTTGTCGCGGACCGAGGCGGTGCCGTCGACGGCACACACCACGGCTTCCAGGTGGAGCATGCTGCCCTTGCGGTAGGCGTAGGCGCCCACCGGAGCGGCGCAGCCAGCCTCGAGCCGGGCCAGCAGCGCACGTTCGGCCGTGACCGCAAGCCGGGTGTCGGCGTCGTCGAGGGCGGCCAGCGCCTGGGCGAGCACGCCTTGGGACCCCTCGGTGGAGCCGGCACGGCGGGGGGCCTCGGCGGTGCGGCATTCGATGGCCAGCGATCCCTGCCCGGCCGCCGGGAGCATGACGTCCGTCTCCAGGTATTCGGTGACGGTGTCGAGGCGGCCAATGCGCTCCAGCCCGGCGGCAGCGAGGATGACGGCGTCGAGGTCGCACGACTTCCCGTCAACCACCGCGTCTGTGGCGTTGCCCGGCAGGCCGGGCACCCGGCCCAGCCGGGTGTCCACGTTGCCGCGGATGTCCACGATGTCCAGGTCGGGGCGGACGGCGCGCAACTGCGCGGCCCGGCGGGGCGAGCCGGTGCCCACGCGCGCGCCCTTGGGCAGGTCTGCCAGCTTAAGGCCGTCCCGGGCGCAGAGCACGTCACGGACGTCCACCCGGGGCGGGGTTGCGGCCAGCGCCAGGCCCGGGGCGGAACCTGTGGGCAGGTCTTTCAGCGAGTGGACGGCGACATCGCACTCGTTGCGCAGCAGCGCGTCGCGCAGCGCGGCGACGAAGACGCCGGTTCCGCCCATCTGGGACAGCGAGCCGGTGAGGACGTCGCCGTCGGTCCTGACATGGACGAGTTCGACGTCGAAACCCCCGACGGCGGCCAGCCGGTCGGCGGTCTGCTGCGTCTGGGTCAGGGCGAGCTTGCTCGCCCTAGTGCCGATCCGTACCGTCACTTCATGTCCTGTCCGGCGGCCGGGTAGGGATCATGTCCCTGGCCGACGGTGGTGTCGGCGCCGGCGATAGTGGGCTTTTCGCCGCGGAAGTTTTCGCAGCAGCCCGGACGGCAAACGTCATACCAGGGGCCCAGGCCGGTGACGGCCTGGCGGTCGGCGACGTTGTTGGCCACGGTGCGTTCGCAGATCAGCTCCACGAGCCCCTCGACGAAACGGCGGTGCGTCCCAGGCGTGGGCACGCGCGTGGCGGCGAGGCCCAGCTCCTGGCAGGTCTGCAGCGCTTCGGTGTCGAGATCCCAGACGACCTCCATGTGGTCGCTGACGAAGCCCAGGGGCACGATCACGATGCCCGCGACGCCCTGCTTGGCGAGGTCCCCGATGGCGTCGTTGATGTCCGGCTCGAGCCACGGGATGTGCGGGGCGCCGGAGCGGGACTGGTAGACGAGGGACCACGGGGCGGACAGGCCGGAATCGGCTTCCACCCGGCGCATGATCTCTGCGCCGTTGGCGAGGTGCTGGGCCACGTAGGCGGAATCCTCCGCGAACTCGCGGGGTTCATCCCCGGAACGTCCGGCGGCCACGGCATCCCGGGTGGGGATGGAGTGGGTGGCGAAGAGGACGTGGATGGGGGCGTCAGGTTTACCGGCGGCGGCCAGCTGCTCGCGCACCTTGGCGACTCCCTCGGCGGTCCCGGCAATGAAGGGTTCCACGAAGCCTGGGTGGTCGAAGTACTGGCGGACCTTGTCCACTTCCAGCCTGCCGTCGAGCCCGGTCTCGGTCAGGGCCATGCCGATGTCCTCACGGTACTGGCGGCAGCTGGAGTAACAGGAGTACGCGCTGGTGGTGAGCATCAGCAGCCGGCGGTGGCCGGCGTCGTACGCGTCCTGGAGCGTCTGCGGGATGTACGGGTCCCAGTTGCGGTTGCCCCACAGCACGGGCAGCTCGATGCCACGGGCCGCAAGTTCAGCTTCCAGGGCTGCCTTCAGCTCGCGGTTCTGCTGGTTGATGGGGCTGATGCCGCCGTTGGCGCGGTAGTGGTGGGACACCTCTTCGAGGCGCTCATCGGGAATCCCCCGGCCGCGGGTGACGTTGCGAAGGAACGGGATGACGTCGTCCTGGCCTTCGGGGCCGCCAAAGGAGGCCAGGAGGATGCCGTCGTATTCCTTGGGCGCCATCCGGCCGGCCTCGGTGACGGGGTTCACGACGCCTTCCTGGGGATCCAGCGGGCTCATGCGAGGACCTCGGCGATCTCGCCGGAGGTGATGCGCCGGCCGGTGTAGAACGGGATTTCCTCGCGGACGTGGTTGCGCGCTTCGGTGGAGCGCAGGTGCCGCATCAGGTCCACGAGGTCTACGAGCTCGGGTGCCTCCAGGCCGAGGATCCATTCCCAGTCTCCGAGGGCAAACGAGGACACGGTGTTGGAGATGACCTGCGGGAAGTCGCGGCCCAGCAGGCCGTGGTCGCGCAGCATCTTGCCGCGCTCGTTGTCCGGCAGCAGGTACCACTCGTAGGAGCGGACGAACGGGTAGACGCACAGCCATTCGGCCGGCTCGACACCGCGGGAGAACGCCGGGGTGTGGTTCTTGGCAAACTCAGCTTCACGGTGGACGCCCATGGCCGACCAGACGAGTTCGGTCCCTGCGAACAGCTTGCTGCGGCGGATGTCACGGATGGCCTGCTGCAGGGCCTCGGGCTTGGGGCCGTGGAGCCAGACCATGACGTCGGCATCGGCGCGCATCGCGGAAACGTCGTAGCTTCCGCGGTGGGTCACCCCTCCCTCGGCCAGGCGCGCCACCAGGGCGTCGAAGTCCTCGGCAGCATCGGCGCTGCGGAGGACCTCGGCGGAGCGCTTGAAAACGGTCCAGAGGGTGAAGAACTGCTCGGCTGATTCTTCGGTTTTAGTGACAGATTCGGCAGGAGTGTGGCTCATGGTTACTATCCTGCCCCTTCGATGCGGCCTAAGTCGAAAAACTCAACTTCTACACCGCGTAGAAGTGGTTTATTTCACAGCGACCGCCGGATCCGGACCGCCGCCACGCCTGCCGCGCCGGCAAGGGCCAGCAGCCCTGCTCCCCACCACACCTGAGGCTCAATGGTGCCGCTGCGCGAAACGCCCATGACAGCGCTTTCGGCCGGTCCGCGCGTGAAGGGCGAGCTGATCGTGGCCATGTTGTTGGGTCCCGAAAGCTCCGCGGAACCCCAGACACCGCCGGCTACGCCCGCGGCCGAGCGGCCCCGCAGGCCGGCTCCGCCTGACAGCCCCGCGATCTCCGCGAACGGGGTGCCGTCCGCGGAGGGGGTTTCCGTGGCAGCTGCACTGTCTACCGAGCCGCCGCCCGCCGGCGCCTGGGACCCGGCAGTTCCGGTCCCGGTGCTTCCGGGGGCAGTGCCCGGGGCCGTGCCGGCAGGCGTGCTGCCGGTGCCGGTTGAGGACCCGGACCAGCCTCCGGTTCCTGCTGCCGTTCCCGACGGCGATGCCGTTTGCTGCGATGCCGTTCCCTGCGAGGACGGGGCTGCCGGGCTCGCCGACCGGGTCGGGGCCGGCGCCGAACTTCCGGACGGGCTTGGCGCCGGGGCGGGGGACGCCGGTGCGGGAGATGACGGGGCGGGAGTGGTCGGTAGCGGCACTGACGGGACCGGAACTGAGGGAACCGGCGAGGTCGGAACCGGAACGGACGGGACCGGAACAGAAGGCGAAGGCACGGGAACGGCGGGCGCCGGACCGGCTGAGATGGTCACTGAGGGATCCGGCGTCGGAATCGGGACCACGGGCGCCAGCGACGGCGGCACCGATGGCGAGGGCTGTTCCGAGGGCCGGGGTTCCCCTGACCTTCGATCATCCCTGCTGCGATCACCCGGGCTGTGATCGTTGGACAGCGCGGCCGCCGCCCAGGCCTCAAGGCCGGCGGCATCTACGGTGGCGCTGAGCCCCGTCCCGGCAGTGCCGGACTGGCCCGAATCCCCCAGCAGGTCGGACGCCGGAAGTTCGGAGGCAGCAGCGTGGGATGCAGGCACACCTGCGGACAAGACCAGTACCGCTCCGAACGCAGCTGCTGCCGTGCCGCGCCGAAGACCCCCATGGAAACCAGTCAGCGAACGAAAACCATCGGACTTCTGATTGACCATAGTCATCGACCCTAAACACATTTTCGCGCCGGGGAAAACTTGCGGTCAGGCCAGCCAGCAGGTATCGCGGGGGCAGGGAACCTGTCTGCGGGCGACCCGCGCCAGGCGCGGCCGCGCTACGCCAGGAAGGCGGCGAGCTGCTTTTTCGTGTCGGCCACCACAGCGGCCAGCCCATTGCCGGCCAGCCAGCCGCCCACCAGCAGTAGCCCGTCAATGCCCGCGCACACCTGCCGCACTTCGGCAACGCGCTGGCGGTGGCCCACAGCGGCAAACGGCAGGGCTCCGGCCCAGCTGACAACGTCCCAGTCCACCAGCGCCTCCCGTGTGACGGGCACAGTCAGCAGCGCTGACGCATCCTGCAAAGCCATGTCAAGCAGTTCTTCGTCAGACGCCGGTTCCGGCCCCGGCCCAGCAGCGGCCGCAACGGCGGATCCGCCCTCGCTGCGCCCATATGAGAGCCGCAGCACGTGCCTGCCGCGTCCGGCCGCTTCCGCCACCCAGTCCCATTTGCCGGTGGCGTGGGTGAGGGCTTTCGCCCGGATTCCCTCCGTTTGCGGCGCCACCAGGATTCCGGTGCCGCGCGGCCGCCGGTCCAGCGCGGGGAGATCAACGACGAGTGTCACAAGCTTGACCAGGGGTCCGGGTCCGGGCTGGTGCCCGGCGAGGGCGGGGACCGCTTCCCCGAGGAGCCGTACGGCGGACGGCCCGTCCAGGGCGACCACCAGGACGTCGGCCGCAAAGCTTCCCTCCCCCGCCGATACCTCCCAGCCATGCGGTGTGCGCGCAACGGCGGTGGCCGCCGTACCGGCCAGCAGCCGCACGCCGCGTGCCCGGAGGTCCGCCACGAGCTCCGTGACGAGGGTGTGCATGCCGCCCCGCAGGCCGGCGACGGCGGAGCCCGCCTTGGCGGGTTTGCCTTGAGTCTGCGCTGCGGAACCCAGCGCTCGCGTGGCCCGGGTTTCGGCCCCCTTGCGCTGGGCGGCCACAGCGGCCGCCAGCGAACCGTGCCGGGTGATGCCCGCGCGCAGCCCGGGGGCGACCATATCGACGTCGAGCAGTCCGGGATCAGCAGAATGCACGCCGCCCACCACGGGTTCCACCAGCCGTTCCAGGACGCGGCGTCCCATCCGGGCCCGCACCAGCGCGGACACGCTGGAAACCTCGGCGGTGGTCCCTACGGAGGCGGGCAGCAGCTTGTCCAGCGAGGCGCGGAGCGAGCCGCCCAGGCCCAGCGAGCGCCGGACCTCCGGATCCCAGGGATTGGCCGGGATGCCCAACACGCCGGTCTTGGGAAGTTCACGAGGTCCGCCCGGCAGCTGCACCCAGGCACCGCCGGGCCGCGGGGCAACAATATGCCCGCCCAGCCCCAGTTCGGCCGCCAGGTCGGCCACCGCAGTGGAACGTGTGGCGAACGACTCGGCACCGCTGTCCAGGGTCAGCCCGGCGACGTCATGCCGGCCCACGCAGCCGCCCCACGCGCCGGCAGCTTCCAGCACAGTGGTCTTGAAGCCTGCCCGGGCCAGTTCCCGGGCGGCCAGGAGCCCGGAGATGCCGCCGCCCACCACCAGCGCCGTGCGTCCGGAAGCCGGCTGACTGCCCGCAGCCACGGCCCTCTACTCCGGAGAGATGGAGTGGATGAGTTCGACGACGCGCGTCAGGACGTCCGGGTCCGTTTCCGGCGGCACGCCGTGGCCGAGGTTCAGGACATGGCCGGGAGCTGCCGCGCCCGACGCGATGACCTCGCGGACGTGCGCCTCAAGGACCTCCCACGGGGCGGACAGCAGCGCCGGATCGATGTTGCCCTGCAGCGGAACGGTGCCTCCCAGCCGGCGGTTGGCCTCCTCCAGCGGCAGCCGGTAGTCCACGCCGACGACGTCCACGCCGACGTCGCGCATGGCCACGAGAAGTTCGGAGGTGCCGGTACCGAAATGGACCAGCGGGGCGCCAAGGTCGCGGACGTGGTCCAGCGCGCGGGATGAGGCCGCGGCGACGAAGCGGGTGTAGTCCGCCAGGCCGAGTGAACCCGCCCAGGAGTCAAACAGCTGGCCGGCCGAGGCACCGGCCTCCAGCTGGGCGCGCAGGAACAGGCCGGAGGCGTCCGCGGCCCAGTTGGCCAGCGCCGTCCAGGTCTCCGGGTCGGCGTGCATCATCGTGCGCGGACCAAGATGGTCGCGGGAGGGCCGGCCCTCCACCATGTAGGCGGCCAGCGTGAAGGGTGCGCCGGCGAAGCCGATCAGCGGGGTCTTGCCGAGCTGGTCCACGGTCAGCCGGACCGCTTCCCTGATGGGTTCCAGGGACTCCTCGGTGAGGCGGGGCAGGGCCGCGACGTCGGCGGCGGTCCGCACGGGCTTGTCCAGGACCGGCCCGACACCGGGCACGATGTCGACGCCGACGCCGGCGAGCTTCAGCGGTATCACAATGTCGGAGAAGAAAATGCCCGCATCAACATCGTGCCGGCGCACCGGCTGCAGGGTGATTTCCGAGGCAAGTTCGGGCCGCAGGCAGGAGTCCAGCATGGCGACGCCCTCGCGCGCCTTCAGGTACTCAGGCAGGGAACGCCCCGCCTGGCGCATAAACCACACCGGACGGCGGCTGGGCGTGCCGCCGCGGTACGCCGTGATGAGCGGAGAGTCCGCAGTGCGTCCGTCGCGAAGCGGGTGGCCTGCGTCGAGTCCGGTACCGGCGGGTGTTAAAGCGCTAGAAGTCATGCCTTTGATTGTGCCCAAATTCGCCCCCAAAAGATAACGACAGCGTGTCATCCCGCGGCGGCCGCGTCGGCCGGTGGCAAGAATCACAGGCGCCGGAAGCCCCTATCCGTTTGAAGGGTTGTTCTACGCCGGTGCGAAAAAGCTATGATTGTCCTGCTGTGGTTCTTTTCTCATTGGTGGCTACACACGCCGACATCGACCTCGAAACCGTTGCTCAGCTGAGCAACGGTTCTTCTGGCATTGCCACGTCCGCCCTCGCCGGTTCGCCGGCGGTCAAGGGCGCGGTTGTCCTTGCCACCTGCAACCGCTACGAAATCTACGGCGAGGCGCCGCACGCCGACGACGTGGAGGCCGCACGCGCTGCCCTGGTGGGCCAGATCAGCGAATCGAGCGGGCTCAGCGAGCAGTTGGTGTCCCGGTCGTTCAGCACGAACACCGGCCCCGAGGTCGCCAAGCACCTTTTCGCAGTGAGCTCCGGGCTCGACTCCGCGGTGGTCGGCGAACGTGAAATCGCCGGGCAGGTGCGCCGGGCCCTGATCACCGCCCAGCATGAAGGCACGGCCAGCGCCGGGCTGGTCCGTCTGTTCCAGGCTGCCTCCAAGACCGCCAAGGACGTCGGCGCGCAGACGGCGCTCGGCTCCCGCGGCCTGTCTATCGTCTCGGTGGCACTCGACCTCGCCACCGACCTTTCCGAAGAGACCGACTGGTCGAAGAAGAAGGTCGTGGTGTTCGGCACCGGCGCCTACGCCGGCGCCACCATGGCGCTCCTTCGCGAACGCGGCTGCCGCGACATCTCGGTGTTCTCGTCGTCGGGACGCGCGGCCACCTTCGTGGCAACGCGGGGCGGGACCGCCCTCGACGGCGACTCCCTGCACGCCGCCGTCGCGGCTGCCGACGTCATGATCGGGTGCAGCGGCTCGGACACGAGGGTGGAAGCCGACGAGCTCGCCCACGTCCGCGCCGGCTCCGCCCAGCCGCTGATCGCCATCGATCTGGCGCTCACCCACGATTTTGATCCCGCCGTCGGAGAGCTCGACGGCGTGGAGCTGCTGACGCTGGAGTCCGTGCGGCTCGCGGCGCCCCAGGAGCAGGCGGAGTCCCTTGCCCAGGCCAGCACCATGGTTTCCGGCGCCGCCCAGGCGTTTGAACAGGAACGCGAGGCGCGGTCCGTGGACTCGGCCATTGTGGCCCTCCGCCGCCACACCATGAGCGTGCTGGACGCGGAGATGGAAAAGGTGCGGGCCCGCCACGGCTGCACCGCCGCTGCCGAGGAGGTGGAGTTCGCGCTCCGCCGCATGGTGAAGCAGCTGCTCCATGTCCCGACGGTGCGCGCGCGCGAACTGGCCTCCAACGGCCAGCAGGACGACTACGTCGCTGCTTTGGAAACCCTGTACGGCATCACCGTGGAGCAGCCGGCCGCCGCTTCCAAGGCCGAGTGCCCCGTGGACCACAGCGCCGTCGCCGAAGGCAACCTGCCGCAGGAAGATGAGTCACGCAGGAACACCGCCTAACCGGCATATGTCCTGACAAATAGGACCCCGCAAGCTTTCCATAGGCTTCCCGAGCAGCATTGACGTTGCCCGTGAAATCCAAATTGGGGAGCAGTCATGAATTTTCCTTCACCGGCCCCTGCCATCGCCCCTCTGAGCCGGCGGCAATTCGGACTTCTGTTGGGAGGCGGAGCACTTCTGCTGGTAGGCGGCGGGACCTACGGCATTGTGTCCCGCAGCAGACCCGGCGGCGGAGCGGGGCTTTCCACGGCCTTCGGCACACTGTCACTCGTGGACGCCGGACGCCTGGCCAGGCTTGATGCACAGGGCCAGCCCGCTGCCACTCCGCTCGCCTCGGCGGTATCGCAGGTCACGGACGGTACGCGGCGGGCCGCCGCAGCCGGTCAGCCCGGAATCCAGCGCGTATCCAGCCGGCAGGGCAGCAGAGTGGATGACCACCACGGCGACCCCCTCCTGGACTCCGGCTGGCCGCAACCCGGGAACTTCACCTGGGGCGACGTCGTCGTGCTCGAAGTGGCGCTCACCAATGTCCGGCCCGAGCCGGTCCTGTTCAGCCCGGGCCAGCTGCGCCTCAAGCTGCTGCCTTCCGGCATCACAGTGGCCCCGCAGGACGCCGACCGCGGCCCCGGCACGATAGCCGCCGGAGCCACCGAACAGGTCTGGATCAGTTATCTGGCTCCGCACGATTCCGTGGCCATGGAGATCGAGTACACGGGCCTGGAGGACAACGCCCCACAGGCCCTCGCCCTGCCGCTGTTAACGGTGGCGAAGGTGTCCCCGTGAGCCTGCTCTGACCCGTGCCAACCACGGACATGTCCCCCGGAAGGTTTCCCTCAGTACACAGGTTTCTGCGGCTCCACGTCCCTGACCCACGCGAGGATGCCGCCGTCCAGATGGCTCACGCGCTGGTAGCCGGCCTTCCGGGCGGCGGCCAGTACGGCTGCGGACCTTGTCCCGGCCTTGCAGTGGAACACGATGTCCTTGTCCTGGGGCAGCTCGCCCCAGGCCTCGCCGGACAGGATGCGCCCCTGCGGGATCAGCACCGAGCCGTCGATCCGGACGATGTCGAACTCCCCCGATTCACGCACGTCCACGAGGTCAAAGTCCTTCAGCCCCGCCTGCCGCGAGGCCAGCATCGTTGCCAGCTGCGTGGCCGTCACGGTGTGTTCCGTGTCGGTTGTCTCGGCCGGGGCGATGCCGCAGAAAGCCTCGTAGTCGGTGAGCTCGGTGACCCGCGGGGCGTCGGGGTCCTTGGACACCCGGATCTCGCGCCAGCTGCCGCCCAGGGCGTCGTACAGGGCCACCCGGCCCAGCAGGGAACGCCCGACGCCGGTAATCAGTTTGACGGCCTCCGTCACCATGAGCGATCCGACCGCCGCGCACAGCATGCCGAACACGCCGCCCTCCCCGCACGACGGTACGGAACCCGCCGGCGGCGCCTCCGGATACAGGTCCCGGTAGGTGGGCCCGTGCTGCTCCCAGAAGACGCTGACCTGGCCGTCGAAACGGAAGATCGAGCCC
Source organism: Arthrobacter sp. NPDC057013 (assembly GCF_042674585.1). Classification (NCBI taxonomy): domain Bacteria; kingdom Bacillati; phylum Actinomycetota; class Actinomycetes; order Micrococcales; family Micrococcaceae; genus Arthrobacter; species Arthrobacter sp. NPDC057013. The sequence goes on along the minus strand of NZ_JBHUSE010000001.1, from coordinate 771,133 downwards.
CACACGTACGGCTTGCCGAGGATGGCGGCGGCGTCGTTGACCAGGTAGCGCGTGGCGAAGTTGTCCGCACCGTCCAGGATGAGGTCGTAGCCGGCGAAGAGCTCCAAGGCGTTGGAGGCGTCGAGCCTGACGTTGTGCAGCCGGACGTCCACCAGCGGGTTCAGCTCCGCGATGGCGTCCCGGGCGGACTCGATCTTGGGACGGCCGACGTCGTGGACGCCGTGGATGACCTGCCGCTGCAGGTTGCTCAGGTCCACGGCGTCGTCGTCGATGATCCCGATGGTTCCCACGCCTGCGGCGGCGAGGTAAAGCAGCGCCGGAGCGCCCAGGCCGCCCGCGCCGATGACCAGCACGCGGGCGTTCTTCAGGCGCCTTTGGCCGAGGGCCCCGATTTCGGGAATGATGAGGTGCCGGGAATACCGCTCCACCTCTTCGGTGGAAAGCCCGGGCGCGGGATCGACCAGGGGGCCCGGGTGCGTGCGGACTGTATTTGCGGTGGACGGAGAAGCCATACTTCAATGTATGCCTGAAGATACCGCGCGGTCATATTACCCCCGGGTAAAGTGAAGTTAACTGCAATGGAAAGAAGGCCAACAGTGGTTCATCATGCACCGGTTGATCGAACTCAGGCCGCGCATTCCAATCCCGGCCAGGCCCGCTCCGCCGGCCAGCGCTCCGCCAGGCTGCCGCGCGACGAGCGCCGGGCCCAGCTGCTGGCCGCAGCCCAGGAGGTTTTTGTCGCCAACGGCTACCACGGCGCCGCCATGGACGAGATCGCCGAAACGGCCCACGTCAGCAAGCCTGTGCTGTACCAGCACTTCCCGTCGAAGCGTGAGCTGTACCTTGCGCTGCTGGACGCCCACCTCGAGGCGCTGACCGAGCTCATGCTCGGAGCCATGAACTCCACCACGGACAACAAGGAGCGCGTGCAGGCCGTGATGCGCGCCTACTTCCGCTTCATTGACAGCGACGACCAGGCGCACCGGCTCGTGTTCGAGTCCGACCTGATCAACGACGCCGATGTCAGCTCTCGCCTGGAGACGTTCAACAAGACGTTCGCCGAGGCCATTGCGCGGATCATCGCCGAGGACACCAAGCTGCCGCTGCTGGAAGCCCAGCTCCTGGGACGGGGGCTGGCGGGCATGGCCCAGGTCAGTGCCCGCTACTGGCTCGAGACGGACGGCAACCTCGACCTCGATGTGGCCAGTGACCTCATTTACCGTTTAGCTTGGCGCGGAATCTCTCGCTTCCCCAAAGAGACCTAGACTACAACTGAAACTACCTTTGAAATTTCAACCTTGACTGGCTGGGAGGCCTTGCTGTGGAAGTAAAGATCGGCATTCAGAACGTCGGCCGTGAAATTGTGCTGGAATCGGCTCAGGATGCTGACGCCGTGGCCAAAGTAGTGGCCGAGGCCATCGCCAAGGGCAGCGAGCTCCGCCTGAACGACGAGAAGGGCCGCCAGGTCATCATCCCGGCCAACGTCCTGGGTTACGTCGAAATCGGCGCAGAGGAAGTGCGCCGGGTCGGCTTCGGCGCACTGTAGGCCGGGCCGTGCTGTCCCTCGTCATCGTGCTCCTGGTGACTGCCGCTGCCGGATTCATCGTCTGGGCCAATGACCGCCGCCACACCAAGTACGGCATCCTCCTGCCGGCGGGCACCGCAGTCGCGGTGGGGATGCTGGCGTGGATCATCTGCATCTGGGCAGGGCTGGGCTACCAGCCGGGCCTGACGTGGCTGCCGTGGGTCCTTCCCATGGTGGCCGGGACCGTTGCCGCCCTCGCAGTGGCTGTCTACCTGGGCCGTGCGCGGGCCAAACAGGACACGCATCGGCTGACAGCAGCCCTGAAGATCTAGGACCCCGAAGATCTAAGACCCGCTGAGGTCGGGCCCATGGCCTTCCTCGGTGCACAGGCACAGCCGGTTCCCCTGGGCATCAGTGACCACCACCCAATTGGGTGCGTGGTCACTGTTCATTAAGGCCCCGGTTGCCGCCGTCTTCTCCAGGACGGGTGCCGATTCGGCCTTCGAGCGGTGAACGTCCAAATGCAGGCGGTTGTCGTTGGGGGTTGCGGTCTCCTGGAACCACACCCCGGGGCCGCGGCCGTAGGGGTCCACGAGGTCGCCGAACCGGCCCTTCCGGTAACCGAGCGCCACGCGCCAGACCTCGGAAATCTCGGCGGCGTCGGCCGTGTCAATGCCGATGTCCACCGACCGGTACAGGCCGGGCTGGGCCTCGGCGCCGGCCGCCGACGCGGCCGCACTGACCGTTGCCGCGGCCCTCGTGTCCCGCGTGGTTACCTCGCCACCGACGTCGTGGGAACTGAACCGGATGAACACCCGGTTGTAGCGCCAGTCCAGGTCCGGATGATGGTCCATGTCCTCTGCCACACGCCCGACGGCGGCAATCAGCTCCAGCGCAGCCGCCGCCGTCGGCGTCTTATAGACGGTGACCAGGCCGCCCTGCCGGTAACGCCAGTCCGGAAGGCCCGCGAGCGCTTCGTCGATCTGGGGTCGGGTGAGGATGTCTTCCCTGGCGGCCACGGTGCACTTCCTAAGCAGGACCTGTTGAGCCTGCCGCCGCCGGGCCGCCAGGGATTTGCCGGGCTTAGAGGAACTCGGCCCGGCCCTCCATGGCCGACGAGGCCAGGGCATGCTCACGGCGCGGGATCCGCCCGGCCGCACGCGCCAGCCTACCGGCGGCGACAGCATGTTTGAAGGCCTCGGCCATGAGTGGGGGGTTCTGCGCGCGCGTGACGGCGGTGGCCAGCAGCACGGCGTCGCAGCCGAGCTCCATGGCCAGTGCCGCGTCCGAGGCTGTGCCGATCCCTGCGTCCAGGACCACGGGAACGGAGGCCCGCGACACGATCAGCTCGATGTTGTGCGGATTGAGGATGCCCAGGCCCGTGCCGATCGGTGCTCCCAGCGGCATGACGGCCGAGGCTCCCAGATTTTCGAGCCGGAGTGCCAGGACGGGATCGTCGTTGGTGTAAGCGAAGACCTTGAAGCCGCGGTTGACCAGTTGCTCGGCGGCGTCCACGAGCTCCACCGCGTCAGGCAGCAGCGTGTGCTCATCCGCAATGACCTCGAGCTTGACCCAGTCGGTCTCCAGCGCCTCACGGGCCAGCTCGGCCGTCATGACGGCGTCCCGCGCCGTGAAGCAGCCGGCGGTGTTGGGGAGCACGCGGATGTTGTGGTCCACCAGCAGCTGGAAGAGCGAGCCCGTTTCGGCCGGCGAGTAGCGCCGCATCGCAACGGTGGTCAGCTGGGTGCCGGAGGCGACCAGCGCTGAGCCGAGGCCGTCCAGGCTCGGGGCGCCGCCGGTGCCCATGATGAGCCGAGAGGTCAGTTCCACCCCGTCAATGACCAGGCTGTCTGCTGTTTCGACCAATGTTTCTGCCATCGTGCTCATCCTCCTTGGACTGCCGTGACTAGTTCGATCTCGTCGCCCTCGGCGAGGGCGGTGCTGTGCCACTGGCTGCGCGGCACGACGGCTGCATTGCGCGCCACCGCCACGCCCAGCCGCTGGCCGTCGGCGGCCTGTCCGTTGGCGGACAGGCGGCGCCCCGTGACCTGGCTGACGAGCGAGGTGACCGAGGCGCCCTCGCCTACTTCCTGATCGATACCGTTCAGAGTGATGTTCATGCTGGTTCCTTGTTCGGGTCAAATGTGACGCGGGTCATGGCGGAGATTGGCTGGCAGCGATCAGCCAGGGGTCGGGCTGCGTCCAGCGGCGGATTCCAGCAGGGCAGGTTCACCCGTGTCCTGGAGCCCGGGGGAAAACCGGCCCGGGCGGAACGCGGACCAGCGCGGGTCGCGGGTGCCGTCCATGAGCTGGCGGCAGATCACTGCTGCCGCCGGGGTCAGCAGGACGCCGTGGCGGAAGAACCCGGTGGCGATGATAAGGCCGGCCACGTCCGTGCCGCGGTCCTGCACCGCACCGGGCCCGCTGGCCGGCACCCGGCCGAGCAGCGGCGCGTTGTCCGGTGTGCCCGGCCGCGCCCGCGCCGTGGCTTCGAGAAGCTCGAGCTCGGCGACGGCCGGCAGCAGGACCTGGGCGTCGCGCAACAGCTGGTAGACACCGCCGGCGCTGGTGCCGGGTACGCCGTCCTCGCGCTGGGTGGCGCCCACCACCACCGTGCCGTCCTGGCGCGGCACGATGTAGACGGGGACGCCCCGCACCATGCCGCGGACCGTCGCGGTGAGCAGGGGCTGCAGGTGTGCGGGCACCCGAAGCCGAAGGATGTCGCCGTAGACCGGGCGCAGCGGCAGCTGCAGGCCGGCGGGCAGGTTTTGCAGCTGGGCCGCGGCCAGGCCGTTGGCCACCACCGTCTCGGCGGCTCTGACGGTGCCTCCGCCGGCAAGCCGTGCTCCGCAGACCCGCCCGCCGTCCCAGAGCAGGCCGGCGGCATGTTCCCGCACCGCGTATCCGTCCGCCGCCGCAATCTCCTGGCCATGACGGGCCAGCCCTGCTGCGATCGCCCGGATGAGCCGGCGCGGATCCACCTGGTGGTCCGCCGGGATATCCAGGGCACAGGAGATTCCGGGGCTGAGCAACGGCTCCCTCGAACGTGCCTCGCGGATGGTCAGCGGTTCGACACCCAGTCCGTGGGTCCGCTGCACGTCCCGCAGGTCCAACAGGGCGCGGCGGTCGGCGGGATCGGCACCCACCGCAAGGGTCGGCGTCGTCCGGTATCCGGTGTCCTCGCCGGCGGTGAGCGTGGCTGCAAACTCCGGCCATCGTGCTGAGGACTCCAGCATCAGTTCCAGGAGACCTTCCTCCTGGTAATGCAGTTCGCTGACCGGGGCGAGCATGCCGGCCGCGGCCCAGCTTGCGCCGCTGCCGGGGGCTTCGTCGATGAGTACCACTGAACGGCCGGAGCGCCGTGCTTCCCAAGCGATCCCGTGCCCTACAACGCCGCCGCCGATGACGGCCACATCCGCCTCAAGACAAGTGGCGGCACGTTTTGCGCCGCTGGTTTCAGGGTTCACGCAATTCCTTCCCTACGCCGGTACTAACCGGATCAGGTCAAGCGGTCGGCTCTGACGCCCTCTCAGCCCTGCGTCTTTTATGACAGCAGCAATCGGCTCCCGCGGTACCTGCCCAGTTTAGAGGAACTAAGGTGGTTGCCATGACCCAGCACTCTGTCCACACCGCCGCCCGCCTGTACCTCTGCACCGACGCCCGCAAGGAGCGCGGGGACTTTGCGGACTTCGTCGACGCGGCGTTTGCCGGCGGCGTGGACATCATCCAGCTGCGGGATAAGAGCATCGAGGCGGCCGAGGAACTCGAGCTGCTGGAAATCGTCCATGCCGCCGCGCGCAGGCACGGCCGGCTGTGGGCCGTGAACGACCGCGCCGATATCGCGTCCATCGCCGGCGCACCGGTGTTCCACATCGGCCAGAAGGACCTGCCGCTTCGCGCCGCCCGGAAGCTGCTGCACGATGCCACGGTCATCGGGCTGTCCACCCACAGCACGGAGCAGGTGGACGCCGCCGTCGCCGCGGCCCACGGGCGCAGCGGCCTGGACTATTTCTGTGTGGGCCCGCTGTGGGCCACGCCGACCAAGCCCGGGCGCGCCGCCGTCGGGCTCGATTTGGTGCGCTACGCGGCGGAGGCCGTCCGCACCGCGAATGAGGAACGGGTGGGCGGACTGCTGCTGCCCTGGTTCGCGATCGGCGGGATTGACCGCACGAACGTGGAGCAGGTCCTGGCGGCGGGAGCCAGCCGGATCGTCGTCGTGCGTGCCATCACTGAGGCAACAGATCCGTCGGCCGCTGCGGGCGAACTGCTGGACGCCCTGGACGCAACGGCGCCGGCCGTAGTCTCCTAAGCCGCCGCCTCCAAAGGAGAGACCGCTACCCGCTGAGGCCCAGCTGGACCATCCGCCGGGAATGGTTTTCCGCGACTTCGGCGGTGATGCCCCGCACCAGCTCGCGTGCGGTGGCGTCCGTGGCGCCCGGTTCCGCCTCGACAAACAGCTCGCTCAGAAAGGCGTGTTCATGGCCCACGCGCTGGGCCTGCGTGATCGCTTCGCCCAGCAGCCGGCGGCCCCACAGCGCAAGCCGGGACGCGAGCCGGGGGTCGTCGGCCAGTGCTCCCTTGAGCCGATCCCGGAGTACGGCCGTGGCCTCATCGGATGACTGGATCTGCTGGATGACGTCCCGCGTTCCGGCATCCACGAACCGGGCCACCGCCCGGTAGAAATCGGCGGACACCGTGTCCACCACATAGGCCTTCATCAGGGATTCGTACCAGTCCGCCGGGCGGGTCCGTTCGTGGAAATGGTCCACGGCCAGCTGGAACGGCAGCATCGCATGTTCGACGTCGACACCCATCTCCGCCAGCTTGGCGCTCACCAGCTCGTAGTGCCGGAATTCGATGACGGCGATCCTGCCGAGCACGGCGCGGTCGTGCAGCGTGGGCGAGTAACGGGCGTCGGAGGAGAGCCGCTCGAACGCGGACAGTTCGCCGTATGCCATCACGCCGAACAGGTCTGCGACAAAGCGGTCATAGCGAGCGGTGCCAGCCGAGGATGTGCCCATAATCCAAGACTAACGGCGCAATTCGGGCTAACCTGATTTTCGTGTCACATCATCGGCTGTCGCCCAGCGTCCACGAGCAGACCAGTGCGCTCGCGGATGCCCTGAGCGCGCTGCGGACCGAACTGGAGCTGCCCGGGGAATTCCCCGAGGACGTGCTCAAGGAGGCCGAAGCCGCCGTGGCCGGCCGGGAATTCCCGGACCTGGACCTGACCGGGGTGGAGTTTCTGACCATCGATCCGCCGTCGTCCACCGACCTTGACCAGGCGCTCTTCATCGAGCGCCGCGCCGGGGGCTACCGGATCCTCTACGCCATTGCCGACGTTCCGTCCTTCGTCGAGCCCGGCGGCGCGCTCGACGCCGAGACCCGCCGCCGCGGGCAGACTTTCTACGCCCCGGACGGCCGGATTCCGCTGCATCCGGAAGTCATCAGCGAGAATGCCGGCAGCCTGCTGGCCGGGCAGCTGTGTTCCGCCTTCGTCTGGGAGTTCGAACTGGACGCCGCCGCCGAGGTGGTGTCCGTCGTGGTGCGCCGGGCCGCCGTGCGCAGCCGGGCCAAACTCAACTATAAGGACGTCCAGGCAGACCTGGATGCCGGCACGGCCCCGCCCATGCTGCAGCTGCTGCGCGAGGTGGGCCGCAAGCGCGTGGACCTGGAGCGGGCCCGCGGCGGCGCCAGCCTTAACATGCCGGAGCAGGAGATCGTCCAGCTTCCCGACGGCGGCTACCGGATCGTGGCGGTCCCCCAGCTTCCGGTGGAGGACTGGAACGCCCAGATTTCGCTCATGACCGGGATGGCCGCCGCCTCGATGATGCTCAACGGCAAGGTGGGGATCCTGCGCACCATGCCGGCCCCGGATGAACGCTCGCTGAGCCACTTCAAGCGGCAGACGGCCGCGCTGGGCAAGCCGTGGGACGGGCAGGAGACCTACGGCGAGTACCTGCGCAGCCTCGATCCCACCGACCACCGGCAATTGGCCATCCTGCATTCGGCCGGCATGCTCTTCCGCGGGGCCGCGTATACGCATTTCGACGGAACGGTTCCGGAGGACGCCGTCCAGTCGGCCATCGGCACCGCGTACGCGCACACCACCGCACCGCTGCGCCGGCTCGTGGACCGGTTTGTCCTGGTCATCTGCGAGGCCCTGAGCAACAACAGGCCGGTGCCGGCCTGGGCCCGCGAGGCACTCCCCTCGCTCCCCGAAATCATGGCGTACTCCGACCAGCTGGCGGCAAGGATGGAACGGCTTGCCCTGGACACCGTGGAAGCGGCGCTGCTGATCAACCACATCGGGCAGGAGTTTGATGCCGTGGTGCTCACCGGGTCAAAACCGGCCAAAAACGGCAACGGGACCGCTAGCGGCAACGCCGCAGGGAACAGCAACGGGAACGGCTCCCCCAACGGCAACAACGGCAAGGGCCTGAACGGCAAGGCAAGCAACGGATCCGGCCCCTCCGGCGTGGTCCAAATTGCCGAACCGGCCGTGACAGCCAGGTGCGAGGGCGAAATGGAGCCGGGCACCAGGGTCCGCGTCCGGCTGGTCTCCTCGGACATCAGCACCCGCGAGATCCGCCTTGAGCTCGTCGCCTGATCCGCTCCAGCGCCCGCCACAGGTCCCCGCGGGGGCCTGAGTCAAGGAAAACACGGGTTTGCCAGTAGACTGGGTGGGTAGTAATGGATGCCCGGTCGTTGATTTCCTTGATTTGAATTCAACAAGCCCGCCCCTACGCGATCTTGAGTCACACCCGCCGGTCCCCAGTGCCGGCAATTAGATAGCCCGCGATCGGCTTCCACTGGAATTGCTTGCGCGCCTGAGCGTGCTCCGGAACGGCCCCCGCGCCCGCCCCGTTGAGCAGGCGGCGCCAATGCCTAAATGAATAAGGAAACTCCCCTGTGAGTGAATTGCATACCCACCAGCTTCTCTCCGACGACACCGGCACCGAAACCATCGAGCCGGAAGAGACCATCATCTCGGACGAGAAGCCGCACGAGATAGCCGAAAAGTCGTTCGCCGACTTTGACGTCCGCGCCGACATCGTCGAATCGCTGGCCGACGCCGGCATCACGCACCCCTTCCCCATCCAGGCCATGACGCTGCCCGTCGCGCTGTCCGGCCACGACATCATCGGCCAGGCCAAGACCGGCACGGGCAAGACCCTCGGCTTCGGCATTCCTGCGCTGCAGCGCGTGGTGGGCCGCGACGACGCCGGCTTCGATAAGCTGCCCGCCCCCGGCGCGCCGCAGGCCATGGTGATCGTACCCACGCGTGAGCTCGCCGTGCAGGTTGCCAACGACCTGCAGACCGCATCCCGCAAGCGCAACGCCCGGATCGCCACGATCTACGGCGGACGCGCCTACGAGCCCCAGATCGACGCGCTCCAGAAGGGCGTCGAGGTGGTGGTCGGCACGCCAGGCCGCCTCATCGACCTCTACAAGCAAAAGCACCTGGTGCTCAAGAACGTCAAGATTGTCGTGCTGGACGAGGCTGACGAGATGCTGGACCTCGGCTTCCTGCCCGACGTGGAGACCCTGATTGCCGGCACTCCGCCGGTCCGCCAGACTCTTCTGTTCTCGGCCACGATGCCCGGCCCGGTCATTGCCATGGCCCGGCGGTACATGACGCAGCCCACTCACATCCGCGCCGCCGATCCGGACGACGAGGGCCTGACCAAGCGCGACATCCGTCAGCTTATCTACCGCGCCCACAGCATGGACAAGACCGAGGTGGTGGCCCGCATCCTGCAGGCCCGCGGCCGCGGCCGCACCATCATCTTCACCAAGACCAAGCGCACTGCCGCGAAGGTTGCCGAGGAACTCGTGGACCGCGGTTTTGCCGCCGCCGCCATCCACGGTGACCTCGGCCAGGGAGCCCGCGAGCAGGCGCTCCGTGCCTTCCGCAACAACAAGGTGGACGTCCTCGTTGCCACCGACGTCGCCGCCCGCGGCATCGACGTCGACGACGTCACGCACGTCATCAACTACCAGTGTGTTGAGGACGAGAAGATCTACCTGCACCGCGTGGGCCGCACCGGCCGCGCCGGCAACAAGGGCACGGCAGTGACGTTCGTCGACTGGGACGATATGCCGCGCTGGGGCCTCATCAACAAGGCGCTGGGCCTGAGCGTTCCCGAGCCTGTCGAAACGTACTCCTCGTCGCCGCACCTGTACGAGGACCTGGATATCCCGGAAGGGACCAAGGGCCGGCTGCCGCGCAGCAAGCGCACCCTCGCCGGCGTCGACGCCGAGGTCCTGGAGGATCTGGGCGAGACCGGCAAGAAGAACACCCGCTCCGGCGGCCGCGACTCCGCCCGCCCTGGCAGCAGGGATGGAGGCAGCAGGGAAGGCAGCCGTCGCGGCGGTGACGCCGGCAAGCGAACAGGTGAGCGCCGCCGTCGTTCATCGGAGTCCGGTGCGGACGCCGGAACCGGTCCCGCTGCCACCGCGACCGTTGAAGGGGAGCAGCCGGCGCGCCCGCGCCGGAACCGCACCCGCACGCGCCGCCGCAACGGCGAAGTGGTCTCCGGCAGCGAATCCGCTGCAACCGGATCGCAGCCCGGCACTGAGGCCCCATAGCCTCAATGACTGAAACTGTCTGGGCGCCGGACGGCAGCAACCTGGTGGTGCACGCGGATAACGCGGACTTCCTCCCCACGCTGCCGGACGGCGCCTTCACACTCATTTACGTGGACCCGCCCTTCAACACCGGCCGGGCCCAGCAGCGCCAGGAAACAAAGATGGTGCTGAACGCCGACGGCGATGGCGACCGGGTGGGCTTCAAAGGCCGCTCCTACGACACGATCAAGGGCGCCCTGCACCGTTACGACGACGCCTTCAGCGACTACTGGTCCTTCCTCGAGCCGCGCCTCGTGGAGGCCTGGCGGCTCCTGGCTGACGACGGCACCCTGTACCTGCACCTGGACTACCGCGAGGTGCACTACGCCAAGGTGATGCTGGATGCCATCTTTGGCCGTGAGTGCTTCCTCAACGAGATCATCTGGGCCTACGACTATGGTGCGCGCGCCAAGAACCGCTGGCCCACCAAGCACGACAACATCCTCGTCTACGTCAAGAACCCGGCCAAGTACCACTTCAACAGCGCCGAGGTGGACCGGGAGCCCTATATGGCCCCGGGGCTTGTGACTCCGGCCAAGCGTGAGCTGGGGAAGCTGCCCACGGACGTCTGGTGGCACACCATCGTCTCCCCCACGGGCAAGGAAAAAACCGGCTACCCCACGCAGAAGCCCGAGGGCCTGGTGCGCCGGGTGGTGGCCGCATCCAGCCGCCAGGGTGACTGGTGCCTCGACTTCTTCGCCGGTTCCGGCACGCTCGGCGCGGTGGCGGCCAAGATGGGACGCAGGTTCGTCTGCGTGGACCAGAACCGGCCGGCCATCGACGTCATGGCCAAACGGCTCGGGGCGCACGCCGAGATCGCGTCCTACCCGCCCAACTAGCTCACAGTTGTTGTCGTTTTGAGGCCCCAAAACGACAACAACTATCAGTCAGTTGGGTTTAACGGACGACGGCGGTGCCCGTCCCCAGCTCCTCGATCCGCTCGAATACGTCCGGCGCGGTCAGGTTCTCGCCCAGCCGGTTGGGCTTGCCTAGGCCGTGGTAGTCCGAGGACCCGGTCACCAGGAGCCCGTGCCGGGCGGCCAGCTTCCGCAGGAATTCCCGGCCCTCCTCCGGGTTGTCCCGGTGGTTGACCTCAAGCCCGGCCAGGCCGGCGTCGATCATGTTGTGGTAGGTGGGTTCGCCCACGATGCGCCCCCGCGCGGAGGCAACGGGATGGGCAAAGACGGGAACGCCGCCGGCGGCGCGGACCAGTTCGACGGCTAGGGCCGGCTCCGGCGCGTAGTGCTGCACGAAGTAGCGCGAGTGCGAGGTGAGAATCGAGGTGAAGGCCTCGGAACGGTCCGCCACCACACCTGCGGCCACCAGGGCATCGGCGATGTGCGGCCGTCCCAGCGTGGCTCCCGGCGCCACATGGTGGATGACATCGTCCCAGGTCAGGGGGTAGTCCTCGGCGAGCAGCGTGACCATGCGTTCGGCGCGGGTCAGGCGGGCTTCCCTGGCTTTCGTGATCTCTTCGAGCAGGCCCAGGTGCGCGGGGTCGTGCAGGTAGCTCAGCAGGTGGACACTGATCCCGTTCTCCGTCCGGCAGGAAATCTCCATGCCGGGCACCAGTGCCACGCCGTTGTCAGCCGCCGCCCGGGACGCTTCCTCCCAGCCGTCCGTGGAGTCATGGTCCGTCAGCGCAATGACGTTCAGCCCCGCCGCCGCGGCGGCTGCCATGACCTCAGCCGGCGTTTCCGTGCCGTCGGAAACATTCGAGTGGGCGTGCAGATCTATCCTCACCAGCCCAGCCTAGTAGATGGCGCGCTCGTGTGGCCGGGACGGGCGTGAATCTGCCCCCGCGCCGTTGTTGGCCTAAGCCGCTCGGCTGGTGAGACGATGGGACCGTGAACTCTGCAGACAACACCCACAACGGTGAAAATACAGCTTCCCAGCCCCTGGAAGAGCGACTCAACAACCGCTCCCAGCGGCCCAGTTCCGCGGCTTTCAAGGCCTTCATGGCCAGCAACTGGGCGCCCGCGCCTCAGGTGACCCCTGAACGGGACGCCGTCGCCAGCCACGCCGCGAGGAGGCGGCGGGCCATCTCCGACCAGTTCAAGGGCGAACGCCTGGTGGTTCCGGCCGGGCCCCTTAAGGTCCGCTCCAACGACTGTGACTACCGCTTCCGCCCGCACTCCGGCTTCGCCCACCTCACGGGCCTCGGGCTGGACCATGAGCCCGACGCCGTGCTCATTTTCGAGCCAGTCGAGGAGGGAAAGGGCGACGACGGCGGCAGCCACCGCGTCACGCTCTACTTCCGGCCGCTGGCCGGACGGGACACCGAACAGTTCTACGCCGACGCGCGGTCGGGAGAGTTCTGGATCGGGCCCCGGCCCACGCTGGACGAGTTTGAGGCACGGCTCGGAATCCCCACGGCCCACATCGATGAACTCGAGGTGGCCGTCACCAAGAACGTCGGCGCCCCCGAAATCGGCGGTATCTCCATCCGCCTGGTGCGCAAGGTGGATGAGAACATCGACGCCCTCGTGGACACGGCCCGCTACAACACCGCCAAGGATCCGGACAACCTGGACCTGGCAGTGCTGGACGCCCTCGATGAGAAGCTCTCCGAAGCCCTCTCCGAACTGCGCCTGACCAAGGACGAGTGGGAAATCGAGCAAATGCAGCTCGCGGTGGCCGCCACGGTGGAGGGCTTCACCGAAGTGGTCAAGGCCCTGCCCCGCGCGCTGACGCACTTCCGCGGCGAACGCGTGGTGGAAGGCGCCTTCTTCGCCCGGGCCCGGGAGGCGGGCAACGAACTCGGCTACGACACCATTGCCGCCTCCGGCAACAACGCCACCGTGCTCCATTGGACCCGCAACACCGGCAAGGTCAACGCCGGCGAGCTGCTCCTGCTGGACGCCGGCGTTGAGGCCGATTCGCTCTACACCGCGGACATCACGCGCACGCTTCCGGCCAACGGCAAGTTCTCGGACGTGCAGCGCAAGATCTACGAGGCGGTCCTGGATGCGGCCGATGCAGGCTTCGCGGCCGCCCAGATCGGCGTGAAGTTCCGCGACGTGCATACCGCCGCCACAACGGTTCTCGCGGAGCGGCTTTCCGAGTGGGGCCTGCTTCCGGTCTCCGTCGAGGAGGCCCTGGGCGAGGATGGCCAGCAGCATCGGCGCTGGATGCCGCACGGCACCAGCCACCACCTCGGCCTCGACGTCCACGACTGCGCCCAGGCCCGGCGGGAACTCTACCTGGACGGCGTGCTGCGCGAGGGAATGATCTTCACCATCGAACCCGGCCTGTACTTCAAGCAGGAGGACCTCGCCATCCCGGAGGAGTACCGCGGCATTGGCGTGCGCATCGAGGACGACATCCTGATGACCGCCGAGGGCCCTGTTAATCTCAGCGCGGCGCTGCCCCGCACCGCGGACGACGTCGAGGCCTGGATGGCCGGCATCTACCAGGAAATCGACGCCAGGGATTAAGCGGTCTAACACACGAAGGGACGGCCACCGGATGATCCGGTGGCCGTCCCTTCCTGCTGGCCTGGCCTTATTGCTGGCCTGGCCTTATTGCTGGTCCGGGCTAATTGCTGACCGGCCTAATTGCTGACCGGGCTACTGCTGCTGTCCGTCCCGGCCCTGCTCCGCCTGGTTCGGGTCCACCCGTACGCCGTACTGCGGCCGGCCGTCCGGGAGGTCCGGGTAGCGGACGGCCGAGGCCGGGCGCTGGCCTGCTGCCGGCGTTCCTTCTGCTGCCTGGCCCTGCTCCGCGCCGTACGGCTGGCCCTGCTGCTGCGTCCCGTATTGCTGGTGCGGGTCCTGCGGCTGTCCGCCCTGCACGTGCTGGCCTGCACCGTACTGCCCGTTGGCGTCCTGGCTGCGCTGGCCGTAGGGGTCGTTCCAGCCCGCCGGGCGCTGCGGCGCCTGGCCCTGGGAAGGGCCCCGCTGCGGTCCCTGCGGGGGTCCCTGGTGCCGGCCCGGCTGCTGGTAGGGCTGGTTTTGGTAGTCGTGCTGGTTCTGGTAATCGTGCTGGCTGTGCGGCGCCGGGTGCCCGCCCGGGGTGGCGTCGGTCGGCGTCATCGGCAGCTGCTGGAGCAGGCGGCGGGCCTCATGGGCCGCCTCGAAGGCCACGACCACGTCGTAGTTGGTGGCGACCACCTGGCTGGTGGAGGTGAAGTCGCGCTTGCCGCGCTGCATGGCATAGGTGACGATCCCGAACAGCATGAAGAACGCGGCACCCATCAGCACCGAGCTGATGATGGAGAACGTCCCGCCGGCTGGCGTGAAGAAGGACAGCATGACGCCAACGAAGAGGCCGAACCACATGCCGCTCAGCGCACCGGAGAGCGCCACCCGCGGGTAGCTGAGGCGCCCCGTCACCCGCTCCACCATCTTGAGGTCGTTGCCCACGATGGACACCAGGTGCACCGGGAACTGCTGGTCGGCGAGGTAGTCCACGGCCTTCTGGGCGTCCAGGTAGGAGGTGTACGAGCCGACAGTATCCCCCGTGGGGACCGTCTTCGATTCGTCCGAGCCGTTGGGTCCAGCCTTGGGAGCACCAAAAATATTCGCCATGTCTTCATTCTTGCCTATAAGGATGGGTGTGAGCTGAAAATTCAGCTAAAAGAGAGCAGACTCGGTAGCCTGTAGAGGTGAGCACGAATCCTACCCGCGTCTTTGTCGCGCGCCTCCTCGGACTGGACGTCTTCGACCCTCTGGGCGACCGTCTGGGACGGTTGCGTGACGTCGTCGTGCTCTCCCGCGGAACCCGGGGCGCGCCGCACGTGGTGGGCATCGTCGTCGAAGTTCCCGGCAAGAAGCGGGTCTTCGTTCCCATGACCCGGATCACCTCCATCGACCAGACCCAGATCATCTGCACCGGTTTGGTGAACCTCCGGCGCTTCGAGCAGCGCGGCGCCGAGACGCTGGTGGTGGCCGAAATGTTCGACCGCCGGGTCACCCTCACGGACGGCAGCGGCGACGCCACCATCGAGGACATCGCCATGGACCAGCACCGCTCGGGCGACTGGTTCGTGAGCAAGCTGTTCGTTCGCCGCGGGCATTCACTGGCGCCCCTGAGCAGGCTGCGCCGCAACGAGACCATGATCATCGACTGGGCCGACGCGCACCAGGGCGCCAAGACGGAACCGCAGGCAGCCACCCAGTTCGTGGCCAACCACGAGGACCTCAAGCCCGCGGACTTCGCCGAGGCGCTCCAGGAAATGAGCGACAAGCGCCGCTTCGAGGTGGCCAGCGAACTGCAGGACGAGCGGCTCGCGGACGTCCTGCAGGAGCTGCCCGAGGACGACCAGGTGGAAATCCTCTCCGCCCTCGACGTCCAGCGCGCCGCCGACGTCCTGGAGGAGATGGACCCCGACGACGCCGCCGACCTCCTCGGTGAGCTGCCCTCCGCCCAGGCCGAGGAACTCCTTCAGCTGATGGAGCCCGAGGGCGCCGAGGACGTCCGGCGCCTGCTCGAATACGACGAGGACACCGCCGGCGGCCTCATGACCCCCGTTCCGGTCATCCTGCCGCCCGAAGCCACGGTGGCAGAGGCACTCGCCCACGTGCGGCGCGAGGAGCTCTCCCCCGCGCTCGCCTCGTCCATCTTCATCGCCCGTCCGCCGCTGGAAACCCCCACCGGCCGCTTCCTCGGCGTGGTGCACATCCAGCAACTGCTGCGCTTCCCGCCGTTCGAGTCGCTGGGCAACCTCGTGGACAAGAACCTGGAACCGCTCTCGGACCATGCCCACATCAGTGAGGTGGCCCGCACGCTCGCCACGTACAACCTGAACTCACTGCCGGTGGTCAATCAGGCCGGCAGGCTGGTGGGCGCCGTGACGGTGGACGACGTCCTGGACCATCTGCTGCCTGATGACTGGCGAGCCAACGACGGCGAGGCACCGGTCAGGAAGCTTGGTGGCCGCATTGGCTGAGAACACGTCAAAGGGAACCCGTCCGGGCGGAAAGCCGGCAGCCCAGGGCAGCCTGGACACGCCGCTGAGCGGCCGCCAGCGCATGCTGCCCAAGTTCTCGCCGAACCCTGATGCCTTCGGCCATGCGACGGAGGGCTTCGCGCGCTTCATGGGCACGCCGCAGTTCCTGCTCTACATGACCGTGTTCTGTGTCTTCTGGCTGGCCTGGAACACCTTCGCTCCCACGGCCTGGCAGTTCGACAAGGTCGAACTCGGGTTCACGCTTCTGACACTGATGCTGTCCCTGCAGGCGTCCTATGCCGCGCCGCTGCTGCTGCTCGCGCAGAACCGCCAGGACGACCGCGACCGCGTATCCCTGCAGCAGGACCGCCAGCGGGCCGAACGCAACCTCTCGGACACTGAATACCTGACCCGGGAACTGGCCTCGCTCCGGATCGCTCTCCGTGAGGTCGCCACCCGCGACTACGTCCGGGCGGAACTGCGCAGCCTCCTGGAGGACCTGCTGGAAGCCCAGGAGGAGCTCCGCACGCACGAGCCGTCCGGGCCCGGAAGCCATGAATCGCCGCGCGAACTGGTCCGGGAAAAGCTGAAGGAGAAGCGGGAAAAGCAACGCAACCCCCGCACGCAGCAGATCCCCAAGATCAAGTCTGAAAAAACGCGCCAGGGCCGGCCAGCCCACCGACCCACTTCTCCCGAAAGCTGAGCACCACGGCATGAGCACCACCCTCGTTCAGGCAGTCAACGCTGCCCTGGCAACCGTCATCGACCCCGAACTCCGGCGCCCCATCACCGAACTGGGCATGGTGGACTCCGTGAAGGTTTCCCACGACGGGACCGTCCGGCTGGCGGTGCTGCTCACCATTGCCGGCTGCCCCCTGCGCGACACCATCACCCGGGACTCCGAGGCGGCGCTGCTTGGCGTACCCGGCGTGACCGCCGTCGAGGTGGACCTGAAGGTCATGACCCAGGCGCAGCGCGACGCGCTGAAGGAGCAGCTGCGCGGCCCCGGCGGCGAGCGGGGCATCCCGTTCAACCAGCCGGGGTCCCTCACCAAGGTCTTTGCGGTGGCCAGCGGCAAAGGCGGGGTGGGCAAGTCCTCGGTGACCGTCAACCTCGCCTGTTCCCTCGCCGCGCAGGGGCTGCGTGTGGGCATCGTGGACGCGGACGTGTACGGCTTCTCGGTGCCGGCCCTGATGGGGATCACCCAGGCCCCCACCCGCGTGGACGACATGATCCTGCCGCCGGTGGCCTATGGCGTGAAGGTCATTTCCATTGGCATGTTCGTCACCGGAAACCAGCCCGTGGCCTGGCGCGGACCCATGCTGCACCGCGCGCTTGAGCAGTTCCTCACGGACGTCTACTTCGGCGACCTGGATGCCCTGTTCCTGGACCTCCCGCCGGGCACCGGCGACATCGCCATCTCGGTGGCACAGCTGCTGCCCAAGGCCGAAATCCTGGTGGTCACCACCCCCCAGGCCGCCGCGGCCGACGTGGCCGAGCGTGCCGGCGCCATCGCCACCCAGACAGGGCAGACGGTGGCCGGAGTCATCGAGAACATGTCGTTCCTGGAAATGCCCGACGGCGGCCGGATGGACCTGTTCGGCACCGGCGGCGGCGAAGTGCTCGCCGAGCGCCTCAGCGCATCGACCGGCACGGACGTGCCGCTGCTGGGCCAGATTCCGCTGGACATTCTCCTGCGCGAAGGCGGCGACGCAGGCAAGCCCATCGTCCTGGGCGGCCCGGACACACCGGCCGCGGCGGCACTCTCCGGCATCGCCGGGAAGCTCGCGGCCAGGCCGCGGGGACTGGCCGGGATGAAGCTGGACGTCCAGCCGCGCTGATTTTCAGCCAAGCTGGTTGAGCGGGGAGCGAAACCCGGGCTACGTCGCCTCGGAATCGAAGGGAGCGCGCTCGCCCACGCCCAGGCTTTCGATGACGCGGGCCGGCCGCTCCTCTGTAGAGGAAGCGGCGGCAGATGCCGCCCCGGCCACTGCCGCAGGCCCGGCCGAACTGACCGGCTTGGTGTCGTCCTCGAGGAGCGCTTCCTTGATGATGCGCCGCGGATCGTACTGGCGGGGGTCGTATTTCTTCCAGTCGACGTCATCGATGTCGATGCCGACTTCTTCCTTGATCTGCTCCCGCGCGCCGGAGGCCATCCGCCGCACTTCACGGACGAGGTTTGCCAGCTTCTGGGTGTATTCGGGCAGCCTCTGGGGGCCGATCACCAGAATGCCGATGAGCAGCAGAAGGATAAACTCCGGGCCGTTGATTCCAAACACTTTAGGAAGATTACCCTCTCCGGGGAGGCAGTGACGATTTCATCCCGGCCAGCGTCCTGCCGGGCCGTTCTGCGGGGACGGGGAGGCGGCTCAAAGGCCCAACTGGCGCGCTATTTTACGGAGGCCGCGCTCCACCCGGTCAACAGCGGTCTCCTGCGCGGGTCCCTGGGCTCCGGCGCTGACGCCGGCCGCGTCAGTCCCTGCGGCCAGCCCCGGACCGGCCGCACCTCCGGCCCCGGCCAGCATGGCCACGGCGTCGTCGGCCGAGGTGGCAGGCAGGTCCGACACGTAGGTGAAGGTGCTCCGGGGCGTCTGGTAGATGGCGCTCCACGGTTGCCCCGCCTTGACCCAGACCTGGCCGTCCGCCGTCGTTCCCGGCAGGTCCGCGGCGATGTACCCGTCGCTTCCCGCCGGGTGGCCGGTCAGCGGGTTGACCGGCCAGGGCGCCGCCGGCGTTCCCTGGTGCTGTTCCAGGATCCGTGCCGTGTGCTGCCCGTCCGTGAGGCGCAGCTCGACTGTGGGCTGGCCCGCCAGCACCGTTGTGCTGGCCGAAACAAGGTGGAAGCCCAGGGCGCGCAGTTCGGGGCAGGTCCAGCCGGAGGACCGCAGGGCGGCGAGCCGGCTGTCCGTTCCCGGGGAATGCCCTGACTGGCCGTAGAGCGAGGCCGTGCCCGCGGCGTACTGCCTGGGTTCCCCGGCCACCGTATACGCTCCGGCGGCCACGGCCCCAGCCGCCACCACGGCTACTCCGCCGGCCAGCCCGGCCAGCCTCATGCGGCTGGGCCGGTAGACGGGGACCGGCGCCATGGCCAGCTGTTGGGTGCGGAGCAGGAGCCGGGCGGTCAGCTCGTCACTGGCGGCCGGGACCGCGGCAGTACGGAGCCGCTCGATGTACTGGCGCTGCCGGTGCAGCGCGCTGGCGCATTCGGCGCACGCGCGGACATGGTCCGGCGTCCGCGGGTGCCGTCCGCCGGCAAGCGGCGAGAACGCTGTCTTCTTCCTGAGCCCCTCCAGCAAGCGATGTAGCTGACGCATGTCGCCGATCAGAGAACGCCGGCGATGCGGGGCATCTTCAGCCGCGGCTTGCGTGCCTGCTGCGGCCGCGGATCGCGGTGGGCAAGCTTCTCACGCAGCATGGTCCGGCCGCGGTGGATGCGTGACCGGACCGTGCCCAGCTTCACGCCCAGGGCCTCGGCGACTTCGTCGTACGACAGTCCTTCAAGGTCGCACAGGACGACGGCGGCACGGAAGTCCGGCGGGAGTTCCTCGAGGGCGGCCTGGACGTCGAGGTCCAGGTTGTTGAGCTCGAAGCTTTGCTCCGGGCCCGGTTCCCGGCCGGGCAGCCGTGATTCGGCGTCCTCGGCCAGCGCGTCAAAGCGGATGCGGCTCTTGCGCCGCGCCTGGTCCAGGAAGAGGTTGGTGGTGATCCGGTGCAGCCAGCCGTCCAGGGTTCCCGGCTTGAAGTTCTCCAGGGAACGGAAGACGCGGACAAACACCTCCTGGGTGAGGTCCTCGGCGTCATACTTGTTACCGGTGAGCCGGTAAGCGAGCCGGTACACCTTGGCGGAGTGGTTGGTGACCACTTCCTCCCACGTGGGCACGGCCCACTCGGCGGCTTGCTGTTCAGTTGTAGGGACAGGTGCCGCAATGGATGCTGACATCGTCCACTCCCCTCGTGGATGTAATAACGCCTGACGTGCTTTACATCATTGGTTCGGCGCCGATCACCACTTGGATGAGCGGATTATTATCATGTCAAAGTTGGCTGGGAATTTCCTGACTGCGGAGCCCCCCTTTGCTGAAAGCGCAACTTATTCACCCGAATTTTGCGCCGGGTTCCGGGGAACTGTCCCCGCGGTTCACCGCACCGGGTGACAGTATGCGCCATCACAGGCGTCGCCGCCGTCACTTGCCCGTCGGGTGCCGTCCAACCAAGTACGCTGTAAGAACATGCCCCCTGCCGCCCAGAAAGCGAAATCCATGAGCGCCGATAAGTCCACGAGCTGGTCCTATGCAGAAGATCTGCCTGCCGAGGATGAGGTCCTGCTTCGTGCCCGGGAGCGTTCGTTCGAGCTTGGAGTGACACCCATCGGCCGTGGCGTTGGCGCCGTGCTGACTGTACTGGCCGCGGCATCCAAGGCGCAGACCGCCGTCGAGATCGGTACCGGCGCCGGGGTGTCCGGCGTCTGCCTGCTGCGCGGCCTCGGCCCCCAGGCCGTGCTCACCACCATTGACGTGGACGTGGAGCACCTGAAGGCCGCGCGGGAGGCGTTCCAGGAAGCCGGCAGCCCGGCCAACCGTACGCGCACCATCTCCGGCCGTGCAGGCGATGTCCTGCCGAGGCTGACGGACGCCGCCTATGACCTCGTATTCATCGACGGGGACAAGCCCAACTTTCCCCGCTACGTGGAGCAGGCCGTGCGCCTGCTCAAGACCGGCGGCCTGCTGATAGTCAATGACGCCCTGGACAAGGACCGGGTGTCCAACCCTGCGGCCCGGGATGCAACCACCGTTGTGCTGCGCCAGGTGGGCAAGGCCGTACGCGACGACGACCGGCTGGCGTCCGCCATGCTTCCCACCGGTGACGGGCTGCTGGTGGCGGTGAAGAGATAAGCCGGCCAGACATACGAAAAAGGCAGGGCCCGCAGCCTTCCGGCTGCGGGCCCTGCCTTGCCCTTATTCGGTGACGCCGACGAGGCAGTCCTTGAGGTTGGCCGCCTCTGTGGCATTGAGTTCAACCACGAGCCGGCCTCCGCCTTCGAGCGGCACACGCATGATCAGGCTGCGGCCCTCCTTGGTTACTTCCATAGGGCCGTCGCCGGTGCGTGGTTTCATAGCCGCCATGAGGAATATCCCCTCCAGTAGTCCCAGGACCGAGCAGCCCGGCCGGGCTGAGTCCGCGTGGTCAAAACAAAGCCGCTCTGGCGGTCCTTTCGGCAGCCGCCATGGCTGAACAATCCGAATGCTTTTTGTCCTTGCTTATTACCTATTATCCTGTAATTACCCGTCTGTAGCTAATCGATGGACAATTCGTTCACGTGTGGATTCCTGCGCCCTGCCGCGGGCTGATCTGGGAAAACCCATCTGGGAAACCCGCCTGTCACGGCGGATAGTCCCCGCCGCCCGGCAGCTGTGCCCACGCCCACAGCCAAACCACCCAGACGATCTGAAGCAGGATGAACATCGTGATCACGGCGCAGCGGTAGGCGCGCGACCGGGAAACGAGCGCGGCGGCCAGGGCCAGCGGAAACAGCGGCAGCAGCATGCGGAAGGTGCTGGTCTGCGGGTGCAGGAACACCACGAGGTATCCGATGTAGCACACGCACCACAGCCGGAGTTCCGTTCCCAGCCGGCGCACCGGCGGGGAGGCCATGAACAGCCCGAACAAGGCCACGAAGACGAACGGGGCCACGGGTCCCAGCACAGGCCCGAACAGCAGGACGCCGGTATCGAACCAAGGCTTGAAGGGCACGAGGTCGTCCCCGCGCCAGACGGTTTCGGTCTTGGTATAGGCGGCGATGTCGCCGGTAGCCGCCCACGCGATCGCGGGCCAGGCGAGGGCGCCCGCACAGCTGACGGCGGCGAGCCCGGCGAGGGACCACAGTTCGTTCCGGCTGTGGACCCGGCTCCCTGCGTCGGCCGACCCGTTGTTGCGTGCCCCGAGCCAGGCCTCACCGGCGCGGTTCAGGAACAGGATCCCGACGGTGGCAGCGAACGGCACGCCCGTGGGCCGGGAAAGGCACATGGCCAGAACCACGGGAATGGCCCACAGGTAGTGCCGCCTGACCACCAGCAGCAGCGCGGCGGCCAGCAGCAGGAGGTTCAGGGATTCCGCGTACGGCACCTGGAGCACCGGCGCGACGGGGAAGGTGGCGAAGAACGCGGTGCCCCACACGGCAGGCCAGTGGGCTGTCCGGGTGCGGAACAGCAGGCAGACCACCAGCGAGGCCGCCAGTCCGGCGAGCATCGCAATGGATATGAGGGCGGCGGCGGGACTCATGCCCGTGGCAGTGGAGAGCATCCGCCCCAGCGTGGGAAACAGCGGATAGAAGGCCCAGGTGTTCTCCTGCACGTTGCCGGCAGCATCCAGCGGCAGTTCGGACGGGTATCCGGCGGTGATTACGGATTCGTACCAGCGCGCGTCCCAGATGTTGATGAAGTTCCAGTAGTCGGGTTTGGCCGGGAACCAGGGGTTGAATCCCTGGTGCAGGGCGGCCGACATGAAGATGCAGGCGCTGACCAGCCGGGCGGCCACGTAGACCGCCGCCACCTGGGCCCACCACGGCCAGCGGGCCAGGCGGCCGCCGAGCCGCGCCGAGGCAGTCCGGAAGGCCCGGTCCAGCCGTGTCCCGTCCGCGGGCGGCGGTGGTTCGGCCGTTGCAGGCGGCACGGGGCCGGGAGGCGGCATCGGGGAGCTCACGTCCGGTCCTTGGCGGCCGTCCGGTCCTCGGCGGCGCGCTGCTCGGCAGCCGGTTCGACGGCTGGCTGCCCGGCAGCCGGTTCGACGGCGCGCTGCTCGGCAGCCGGTTCGACGGCTGTGAATTGTTCGGCGGCAGGCAAGCGGGTGGAGGCGCGCAACTGCCCGCGGAGGCTTTCTATTTCGGCGTTCCTGGCGGCCAGCTGGTCGCGAAGGTCGTCCAGCACCTGGTCCACCTGGTCCATCCGGTAACCCCGAAGCCCCAGCGCAAACCGCACGTGGTCGACGTCAGCCGGTGTGGCGTCGTCGGGGAGCAGCACCGGAGGCAGGGACGCCACGGGTTCATCGAACCCGTCGGTGAACCCGTCTCCGGCGAAAGGCGCACGGGCGCGTTTCCTCCGCAGCATGCCCGCTCCGAGGTCGGTCCCGATAAGGGCGGTGGCTCCAATCAGGACGATGGCGAGGAAAACGAGGAAAAAACTCACACCACCCATCGTGCCAGACGCAGCCCCGGCCGCCGCTTACCGGGGCGCTGCTATTCGGGCCGCTGGTCGCCGTTGGTGGACGGAGGGCGGACGTGGCCGTGGAGGACCAGGTTTACGGCCTCCTCCGGGGTGTCCACCACTTGAATGAGGTCCAGGTCCTTTTCCGAGACCATCCCCTCCGCCACCAGGGTTCCCCTGATCCATTCGATCATCGGCCCCCAGAACGAGGCGCCCAGCAGGACGATCGGGAACGAGGTGACCTTCTGGGTCTGTACCAGGACCATGGCTTCGAAGAGCTCGTCCAGGGTCCCGAGGCCGCCGGGAAGAACGATGAAGCCCTGGGCATACTTCACGAACATGGTCTTCCGGGCGAAGAAGTAGCGGAAGTTGATGCCGAGGTCCACCCACTGGTTCAGGCCCTGCTCAAACGGCAGTTCGATGCCCAGGCCAACGGAGACGCCGTTGCCTTCCACGGCTCCCCTGTTGGCCGCTTCCATCGAGCCCGGCCCGCCGCCGGTGATGACGGCCACGCCGGCCTCGGCCAGCTTGCGTCCCACTTCGACACCCATGTCGTAGAACGCGCTGCCGGGCTTGGTGCGCGCGGAACCGAAAACGCTGACGGCCTGGCCCAGGTCGGAGAGGGCACCAAAGCCTTCCACGAACTCGCTCTGAATCCGCATGACCCGCCAGGGGTCGGTGTGGATGAAGTGCCCGGGCCCCTTGGTGTCGAGCAGCCGCTGATCCGACATCTCCACCGCGGCCTGCTTGCGGCGCAGCTCGAGGGGCCCTTTCCGGCGGGGCTGTACTGATTTTGACGGATCTGCGTTGATGCTCATCCCCCAAGGCTAACCTGCTGACCTGCAGGTATCTCTTGAATTACGAT
Source organism: Arthrobacter sp. NPDC057013 (assembly GCF_042674585.1). NCBI lineage: Bacteria > Bacillati > Actinomycetota > Actinomycetes > Micrococcales > Micrococcaceae > Arthrobacter > Arthrobacter sp. NPDC057013. The sequence continues at coordinate 747,023 of NZ_JBHUSE010000001.1, read as the reverse complement.
CAGCGGGAAGTTGGAGTGATTCCGGTCATAACCGAGCAATGTTCGCTAGATTCATCTTTATGACTACTCAACTGCCCGGCGATGCACTCGTCTCTCTGAATGCCGTCAACAAGCATTACGGTCAGCTGCACGTTCTGAAGGACATCAACCTCCAGGTCCGCAAGGGCGAGGTGGTTGTGGTCATCGGCCCGTCAGGTTCGGGAAAGTCCACGCTGTGCCGGGCGATCAACCGGCTGGAAACCATCGACGACGGCGACATCGCCATCGACGGCAAGCACCTGCCCGAGGAGGGCAAGGAGCTTGCCCGGCTGCGCGCCGACGTCGGCATGGTGTTCCAGTCGTTCAACCTGTTCGCGCACAAGACCATCCTGGAAAACGTGACGCTTGGCCCCATCAAGGTCAAGGGCGTCGCGAAGGCGGAGGCGGACAAGGAGGCCATGGCCCTGCTTGAGCGGGTGGGCGTGGGCCACCAGGCCCCCAAGCTCCCGGCCCAGCTGTCCGGCGGCCAGCAGCAGCGCGTGGCCATCGCGCGCGCCCTCGCCATGAAGCCCAAGGTCATGCTTTTTGACGAGCCGACTTCGGCCCTCGACCCGGAGATGATCAACGAGGTCCTGGACGTCATGATTCAGCTGGCCAAGGAGGGCATGACCATGATCGTGGTTACCCACGAGATGGGCTTCGCCCGCAAGGCCGCTGACCGCGTGGTGTTCATGGCTGACGGACAGATCGTGGAGGACGCCACTCCCGAGGAGTTCTTCACCAATCCCCAGAGCAGCCGAGCCAAGGACTTCCTGTCCAAGCTGCTCACGCACTGACAAACCGATCCAGCAATCCCCAACTTCAAGACCCCCGATTTCGCACCCAGGCCGTCACGGGCGGCCGCCCAATGAAAGGAATGTCATGAAGGCATTTTTGACCCGAAGGAAATCCCTTCTGGCAGCAGCATCCGCGGCTATCGCTCTGACACTGAGCGCTTGCGGCGGCGGCGGCACCGGGACCGGCTCCAACCCCTCGCCGGTCGAGAAGCCCAGCTTCGCTGCAGGCACCACCATGGAAAAGCTCGCTTCGGCCGGCAAAGTGACCATCGGAACCAAGTTCGACCAGCCGCTGTTCGGCCAGAAGGGCCTGGACGGCAAGCCCGTCGGTTTCGACGTCGAAATCGGCAAGCTGCTGGCCGCCAAGCTGGGCATCCCCGCAGACAAGATCGAATGGGTCGAGACAGTCTCCGCGAACCGGGAGCAGTTCATCAAGCAGGGCAAGGTGGACCTGATCGTGGCCACCTACACCATCAATGACAAGCGCAAGACCGAAGTTGACTTCGCCGGCCCCTACTATGAAGCCGGCCAGGCGCTGATGGTGAACAAGGACAACACATCCATCACCAAGCCCGAGGACGTCAAGGGCAAGAACGTCTGCTCCGTGACGGGTTCCACCCCGGCCTCCACCATCGTGGAGAAGTACGGCGCGGTCCTGGTTCCGGCCGCCACCTACTCCGCCTGCCTCGAGCCGCTGCGCAACAAGCAGGTTGAGGCCGTGACAACGGACAACGTCATCCTGGCAGGCTTCGTCAACAAGGAGCCGGACGCGTTCAAGCTGGCATCCGACCAGACCTTCACCAAGGAGCCCTACGGCATCGGCCTGAAGAAGGGCGACACCGAGTTCCGCAACTGGATCAACGACCAGCTGGAAACATTCGCCAAGGACGGCTCCTACAAGAAGGCCTGGGAAGACACGGCCGGCGCGGTCATCAAGACGGCACCGGAGCTTCCGGCCATCGACCGCTACTAAAACGATCGTGGCGGTTACCGGCTGCTGTGCATGCCACAGCCTGCCGGTAACCGCCGCTTCCGTTTTCCGCACATTCCCCTGAACGCAGCTAAAGGACCCTATGGACGTCATCATTGAAAGCCTCCCCCAATACTGGGACGGCTTTCTCAGAACCCTGTTCCTGGCAGCCGTTTCCGGCATCATCGCGTTGGTTGTCGGCACCCTGCTGGCCGCGGCGCGTGTTTCCCCCGTGGCTGCCCTCCGCGGCTTCAGCATGTTCTATGTGGAGGTGGTGCGTAACACCCCGCTGACCATCGCCTTCTTTTTCGCGGCCGTCGTCCTGCCCCGGCTGGGCGTGACCTTCCAGCAGTTCGAGGTCGCAGCCATCATCGCCCTGAGCGCCTACACCTCCGCGTTCATCGCCGAGGCGGTGCGCTCGGGCGTCAACAGCGTTCCCGTCGGCCAGGCCGAGGCGGCCCGCAGCATCGGCATGAAGTTCGGCCAGGTGCTCTCGCTCATCATCCTCCCGCAGGCACTGCGCACCGTGATCCCGCCGATGATCAACATCCTCATCGCGCTGGTCAAGAACTCGTCCGTGGCCGGTGCCTTCTACGTGCTGGAGCTGTTCGGCTACGGCAAGCAGCTGGCCAACGACCACGGCGATGCCGTCATGTGGGTGCTGGTCGGCGTTGCCTTCTTCTATCTCCTGATCACCGTGCCGCTGGGTTACCTCGCCCACCAGGTCGAACGAAAGGTGGCGATCGCACGATGAGTTCGGTTCTCTACGACGTCCCCGGCCCCAAGGCCCGCCGCACCTCGCTGATCGGGTCCGTGATCGGCGTCGTGCTGATCGCGGCCCTGTTGGTGTGGGCCATCATGACCCTCGCCCAGCAGGGCATCTTCCAGGCGCAGCGCTGGGCGATCTTCGGCCAGGCGGATGTCTGGACGCTGATCTTCAACGGCATCGGCGCGACGCTGAGCGCGGCAGCCATTGCGGCGGTCATTGCCTTTCCGTTGGGACTCCTGCTGTGCCTGATGCGCATCTCCGACGTCGCCTGGATCCGGATTCCCACCCGGATCGTGCTCGAGTTCCTCCGTGGCATGCCGGTGGTCCTGATGATGCTGTTCGTGCTGCTGGTCTTCGCCACCAGCTCGTTCATTGCCGTGGTGGCCGGTCTGGTCCTCTACAACGCGGCGATCTTCGCGGAAATCATCCGCGCAGGCATCCAGTCCCTCCCCCGCGGCCAGCGCGAAGCGGGGCTGGCGATCGGACTGACCAGCTTCCAGTCCCGGCTGACCATCGAACTGCCCCAGGCGGTCCGCCGCATGCTGCCGTCCCTCGTGGCGCAGCTGGTGGTCCTGCTGAAGGACACGTCACTGGGATACATCGTGGCCTACGGCGAACTGCTGCGCGCAGTCCAGGTGATGGCTGACTTCCTGGGCCCGCAGTTCCTGTTCCCGGTATTCTTCGTGGCAGCGGCCATCTACATCGCCATTAACCTGGCAGTGTCCCGGCTTGCCATCTGGATCGAGCGGCACGGGTCAAAGAAGGCTGCCGGCGGAGTGGCGAAAGCCCCCACCGCCGGCGTCTCCACGGTCGTCAAATAGCAAACTGTGGTGACATAACCGGCAGTCATTTACGGCAAAGGGTCCGCAGCCATCCGGCTGCGGACCCTTCGTGCTTATCGGCTTGTGTCCAGCGTTGGCGGCTCAGGCCGGCACGCTCAGGAGAGCCACGTCTGCAGTGCCCGCAGGCAGGTGCGGATGGCTTCGGCCTCCACGTGCTCGTTGTCCTTGTGTGCCAGGAGCGCATCTCCGGGCCCGAAGTTCACGGCCGGAATGCCCAGTTCGCTGAAGCGGGCGGCGTCGGTCCAGCCGTATTTGGGTTTCGGCTCGCCGCCCACGGCGGCCACGAAGGACGCGGCAGCAGGGTGGTTCAGTCCCGGCCGGGCCCCGGCGGCGCTGTCCGTGCGGACCACGTCGAACCCGTCCAGCAGCTCACGCACGTGCGCTTCGGCCTGGTCAGGGGTCTTGTCCGGGGCGAAGCGGTAGTTGATCTCCACGACGCAACGGTCCGGGATGACGTTGCCGGCGGTGCCGCCGTGGATCTTCACCGCGTTCAGGCTTTCGCGGTAGTCCAGCCCGTCCACGGCCACGGTCTGCGGGCTGTACGCCGCGAGCCGTTCCAGGATGGGCGCTGCCGCGTGGATCGCGTTGCTGCCCATCCAGGCCCGGGCGGAGTGTGCGGCCTCGCCGAAGGTGGTGGCGTGGAAGCGCATGGTGCCGTTGCATCCGCCCTCCACGGTGCCGTCGGTCGGCTCGAGGAGGATGGCAAAGTCGCCGCCCAGGAGTCCGCCGTGGTTGCGGACCAGGCGGCCCAGCCCGCTCTTGACCGCCTCTACTTCCTCATGGTCGTAAAACACGAAGGTGACGTCCTTGCTCGGTTCCGCCCCGCCGTCGAACATTGACGCCGCCAGCGCGAGCTGTACGGCAACGCCGCCCTTCATGTCCGTGGCGCCGCGGCCGTACAGGACGCCGTCGCCGGGGACGCCAGACGGCCAGGTGGACGGCACCGTTCCCAGCGAGTCTTCCGTGACGGGCAGCGGCACGGTGTCCAGGTGGCCCGCCAGAATGACCCGCTCGCTCCGGCCGAGGTTGGTCCGGGCGATGATGGAGTCGCCGTCACGCACCATTTCGAGGCCGGGCAGCTGGCGGAGCGCTGACTCGACCGCATCGGCCAGTTGGCGCTCGTTGCCTGAGACGCTGTTGATGTCGATCAGCGCGGAGGTCAGCAGTGCCACGTCCTGGCGCAGGTCAAGGGTTACGGGGGCTGTTTCGGCAATCACCATCCCACTGTATCCCGCGCCCGCCCGTCCCAACCGGGTGGCAGCGCAGGGCGTTCCAAGGGTGTTTCCAGGGCCGGGAACGCCACGAAATGCGACTTGCAAAGGCGCGGACCGGTTTCGGCGCGTGCACCTCGTCTCGATAGACTTGGCGCATGACTGAAACCGCTTCTTCCGCCGTGCCCGCTGCCCAGACACTGTCCGACGAATCCCGTTCGGCCTATGGATTCGGCGTAGCCACCATCGCCACGCGGAACGGCGAAGCCACCGTGCTGGATGCCTGGTTCCCCGCCCCCGCCCTCGGTGTGGCCGCGGAAAGCCTCCGCGCGGTGGAAAACGCCGACGAAACCCTGACGGAAATCGCAGCCGCCGGCACCGACGCCGACCGCGGCACCGAGCAGAAGGTGGTGTTCGTCCAGATCAACCTGGACGAGGCCCCCGCCGACACCGCCGATGCCTACCTGCGCCTGCACCTGCTCTCGCACCGCCTGGTCCGGCCCAACAGCATCAACCTGGACGGCATCTTCGGCAAGCTGCCGAACGTCGTCTGGACCAACTTTGGCCCGTGCGCCGTGGACGGGTTCGAACTGACCCGCGCCAAGCTGCGAAAGCGCGGTGCCGTCACCGTCTACGGCGTGGACAAGTTCCCGCGCATGGTGGACTACGTCGTTCCCTCGGGCGTCCGGATTGCCGACGCCGACCGCGTTCGCCTGGGTGCCCACCTCGCCGAGGGCACCACCGTCATGCACGAGGGCTTCGTGAACTTCAACGCCGGCACGCTGGGGACCTCCATGGTTGAGGGCCGGATTTCCGCCGGTGTTGTGGCCGGCGACGGCACCGACGTCGGCGGCGGCGCCTCCATCATGGGCACCCTCTCCGGCGGCGGCAAGGAAAAGGTAGCCCTGGGCCAGCGCGTTCTGCTGGGTGCCAACTCCGGCGTCGGCATCAGCATTGGGGACGACTCCGTGGTGGAGGCCGGGCTGTACGTCACGGCAGGCACCCGCGTCCGCCTTGCCGGTCCCAAGGACGCCGACGGCGAGGACACCAGCAAGATCGTCAAGGCCATTGAGCTGTCCGGCGTGCCGAACCTGCTCTTCCGCCGCAACTCCACCACCGGTGAAGTTGAAGTCCTGCCCCGCCAGGGCCAGACCGTGGAACTGAACGACGCCCTGCACGCCAACTGACCGCACGCCAACCAACCGTGAGGACATAGCCGGCACGCCCCGACGGGCGTGCCGGCGGATTGCTGGAGTAACCACGTGACACGCAGACGCAGGCTGCGCGGGGCTGTCATTGCCGGCCTCTCCCTCGCCCTGGTCGCCGGCGGCATCTATACCGCGGTCTCATTGCTGCAGCGCTCCGAGCAACTGATCACCGAGGAATGCACCGCCGCCGCCGGTTCGCAGCGGGCCGACCTGGCCACGGACCAGGCTGCCAACGCGGCCCTGATCACGGCTGTTTCCGTGCGCCGCGGACTGCCGCCGCGGGCAGCCAGCATTGCCCTGGCCACCGCCATGCAGGAATCCAAGCTCCGGAACATCGGCCACGGCGATCTCGCCGGTCCGGATTCCAGGGGCCTCTTCCAGCAGCGCCCGTCCCAGGGCTGGGGCACCCAGGAACAGGTCATGGACCCGATCTACGCCACGAATGCCTTCTACGATGCCCTCGTGAAGGTGCCCGGCTACGCCACCCTGGATATCACCGATGCCGCCCAGCGGGTCCAGCGTTCCGCCTACCCGGCTGCGTATGCCGAGCACGAGGCGATGGGACGGTCCTTCGCCTCGGCCCTGACGGGAGAGACGCCCGCTGCCTTGAACTGCACCCTCCGCTCACCCGACACCGCCGGCACCACCGCCGCCGTGCTCACGCAGCTGGAAGCCGCCTACGGGAGCATTCCCACCGCCGCCGCCGGCCGGACAGTGCAGGTCGACGTCACCGACAGCTATGCCTGGTCCGTGGCCCACTGGGCGGTGGCAAATGCCAAAGAGCTCTCCGTGGAACGCGTTGACGTGGCCGGAAAGCGGTGGGACAGGAATGCCCGCAACGGGTGGCAGGATGCACCGGACGCCGGCGGCCGGGTGGCCATCACGGTGGCCGCCGACGGTTCCTGACTCTGCGGTCTTGAATCTGTGGTTCTGGCCCTCGGGCCGGCCCTGAAGATTAGACGAGGATCTCCACGACCGGCTGCACGTAGCTGCGGAACACCTCGGGCTGGGACAGCAGCTCGTGGCTCATGATGATCTTGTCCGGCTCCAGGTACCAGGCCCGCTGCTCATCCAGCGGCAGCTCGATGATCGTCAGCGCAAAGTCCCGTGAGTCCCGGCCCACCTCCAGGAGCCTGTCCTCCACGATGTCCTCAAGCAGGTGCGCGGAGCCTCCTGCCACGCGTTCGGCTTCCAGCTCGGCGTACTCCGCACGCCGTTCCCGGGCCCAGGTCAGGGCCGCCCCGAAGTGCGCCTGCAGGACCTTGCGCAGTGCCGGCGAGTTGGCGAAGGACCGGAATCCCGGGGGCGACAGCTCCGGGGACATCTGCGGGTGGGCCTTCAGCAGCTGTTCCCACCAGGCTTCCCACTCCGTTTTCAGGGCGCCGATGCCGCCTACTTCGGCGGTGAGGTGGGCATGGTCCACATGTCGGACCTTCGGTGCGGCATGCGAAAGCGCCGGAAAGCCCGCGCCGTCGAGCCCGGCAACATCACGTATATAAAGGGCAATGAGCATGGGCCCCGACGTGTCCATAGTGATTCGCCAGCCTGGACCGCCTGTGTGCTGCATGCGTATGCCTCCTTGGCATCTTGTTTTCCACCCCGTCGTGCCGGCAACCCGCTCTCCGGCTTTCAGTCTATTCCCCCGGCCCGGGGAGGTTAATGGCTGGCACCGACACTCCTGCGAAGCCCTTCGATGTGGGATTCGAGCACGTCACGGCATATTTCCGGCGACATCCAGCCCGGCTGCAGCAGGGCGTGCATGGCCAGCCCGTCCAGTGTTGCCAGCAGGTGTTCGGCCGCCGTCACCAGCTGCGGTCCGGCAGCGAGCACGCCGGCATCGGCGCCGGTGGCATCGTCCCCCCGCAGAAGCCCGGTGATCACCTGGCCGACGACGGCGGCCACGGCCCGGTGGCTCCTGTCGGCCTCGGCGGCCAGGAAGGGCCGGATCCTGGCCGCGTTCCTGAATGCCAGCCACGCGCACGCGTCCATGGCGCGCTCCTCGTCCAGGGGCAGGAATTCGCCCAGCAGTGTTAATACCGCCCGACTCTTGTCCGAGTCATCGGTTGCAGTGCCCAGCCCGGTGAGCCCGGCGTGCAGGCGCGTCAGCAGGCGGTCCGAAACCGCCGTAAAGGAGTAGGCCAGAAGGTCGTCGCTGCTGTCGAAGTAGTGCCGTACGGAGCCCACCGCGAGGCCGGCCTCCTCCGCCACTTCCCGCAGGGACGCCCGCTCCAGGCCGTCCGTGGCGACGATTCTGCAGACGGCGCCAACGATCTCCTGCCGGCGCTGCGCGGCGTCCACGATTTTCGGCACTCTTGTTTTTAGCACGGGCGTGTGCCAAAACCGCGGCGGCACGGCGGCACGAATAATGCTTCGGTTTGGATCCGCCGCTTAAAGCGCGACGGCGGCCGCCCACCTGAGGTGGACAGCCGCCGTCGTATTTCATTGGGAGCCGGTGGGCTAGCGGGCGGGGTACTGCCGCTCGGGCTCTCCTGTGTAGAGCTGCCGCGGACGGCCGATCTTGGTGTTCGGGTCGTTGATCATTTCGCGCCACTGGGCTATCCAGCCCGGCAGGCGGCCGATGGCGAACAGCACGGTGAACATCTTCTCCGGGAAGCCCATGGCCTTGTAGATCAGGCCGGTGTAGAAGTCCACGTTCGGGTACAGCTTGCGCTGGATGAAGTAGTCGTCGCCGAGGGCCTTCTCCTCCAGCCGCATGGCGATGTCTAGGAGCTCGTCGTGGCCGCCGAGCTTGCTGAGGACCTCGTGCGCGGTGGCCTTGATGATCTTGGCACGCGGGTCGTAGTTCTTGTAGACCCGGTGGCCGAAGCCCATGAGGCGGACGCCGTCTTCCTTGTTCTTGACCTTCTCCATATAGTCCTCGGGCTTGACGCCGTCGGCCTGGATCTGGCGGAGCATCTTCAGGACGGCCTCGTTGGCACCGCCGTGGGCGGGACCGAACAGGGCGTTGATGCCCGCGGAGACGGACGCGAAAAGGTTGGCGTTCGAGGAGCCCACCAGGCGCACCGTGGAGGTGGAGCAGTTCTGCTCGTGATCCGCGTGCAGGATGAGGAGCAGGTCCAGGGCCTTGACCACTACGGGGTCCAGCTCGTACTGCTCGGCCGGCAGGCCGAAGCTGAGGCGCAGGAAGTTCTCCACGAGGTTCATGGAGTTGTCCGGGTACAGCATCGGCTGCCCGATCGACTTCTTGTGTGCGTAGGCCGCAATGACCGGCAGCTTGGCCATGAGGCGGATGGTGGAAACCTCCACCTGCTCGTCATTGAACGGGTCCAGCGAGTCCTGGTAGAAGGTGGACAGCGCAGACACGGCCGAGGACAGCACGGGCATCGGGTGCGCGTCGCGGGGGAAGCCGCCGAAGAAGCCCTTGAGCTCCTCGTGCAGCAAGGTGTGGCGGCGGATCTTCTGGTCGAAGTCGTCCAGTTCGGCCGGCGTCGGGAGGTTGCCGTAGATCAGCAGGTACGAGACTTCGAGGAAGCTGGAGTGCTGGGCCAGCTGCTCGATCGGGTAGCCGCGGTACCGCAGGATGCCAGCGTCGCCGTCGATGTAGGTGATGGCCGACGTCGTGGCGGCCGTGTTCATGAAGCCGGGGTCAAAGGCGACGGCGCCCGTCTGCTTCAGTAGCTTGGAAACGTCGTAGCCTTCGTTTCCCTCAACAACCTTGATGCGCGGAAGCTCGAGTTCCCCGCCTGCGTGGCGCAAGATCGCACTGGTGGTCTCAGTTGCGCTGGTGGTCTCAGTCATGGAGTCCCCTTCATGAGGCCTCTTGGCCTCGCTAGAAAGCTTGATCCAACATCAGGTGAGCCGCGCGGTATCCCGCACGGCGGGACGTCCAACGGCCGTGCTGCCTTCTTGTAGAAAGCCACCATTGATAGTCAGTTAAAAACTACCGCCACTTTTGGGCTGCCACTAATCCGCGGGCGCCGAATTATCCCTAAAACGGGCCAGTTGTGGCGCGAGTCACATCATTGTTACGGCCTCCGGAGCGTCAAAAGTCGCCCGTTCTGAGCCTGGGCTTCCAAGACGGCTCCCAAGCCAGCGCCGTCCGCGACGCCGGGAAACCCGCCTAGGCCAGGCGGGCCACAGCGGCGTCGATCCGTTCATCGGTTCCGGTCAGCGCGACGCGCACATAGCCGTGCCCGGCCTCGCCGTAGAACACGCCGGGACCCACCACGATCCCCCGCTCCGCGAGGCGTGCCACGGTGTCCCAGGTGGCTTCACCCGCAGTGCACCACAGGTACAGGCCGGCGGCGGACTCGTGCAGCGTCAGCCCGAAGGACTCCAGCGCCGGCAGGAGCCGCTCCCGCCGTCCGCGGTACAGGTCCTTCTGGGCCAGGACGTGCGCGTCGTCGCCGAGGGCCACCCGCATGGCTTCCTGCACCGGGTACGGCACGATCATGCCGGCGTGCTTGCGACTGTTGACCAGGTTGGCCATCAGGGCCGCATCGCCGGCGACGAAGGCCGCCCGGTAGCCGGCCAGGTTGGACTGCTTGCTCAGCGAGTACACGGCGAGGAGCCCGTCGTGGGTGGCGCCGGCGACGCGCGGATCGAGGATGCTCGGAACGGCCCGTCCGCCGCGCTGCAGGTCCCACTCCCCCCAGCCCAGCTCGGCGTAGCATTCGTCGGACGCCACGAGGGCGCCGATTTCGCGGGCCTGGTCCACGATCCTTTTCAGCGATGCTGCGTCCCTGACGCTGCCGGTGGGGTTGCCCGGAGAGTTGACCCACACCAGCCGGACCTTGGCCCGGGTGGCTGCGTCCAGTTCGTCGAGGTCGTCGGCGGCCACCGCCGTGGCCCCGGCGAACGTGGCCCCGATGTCATAGGTGGGGTATGCCACCGTGGGCCGGACAACAACGTCGCCCGGCTTGAGGCCCAGCAGGAAGGGCAGCCACGCCACGAGTTCCTTGGAGCCTACGGTGGGCATGACAGCGAGGGGGTCGAGCCCCTCCACACCGCGGCGGCGGGCGAACCAACCGGCGATGGCTTCCCGGAGTGCGGGCGTGCCGTGGACGGTGGGGTAACCGGGCGCGTCCGCGGCCGCCTTGAGGGCGTCCTGGATCACCGGCGGTGTGGGGTCCACGGGGGTGCCGATGGAAAGGTTGACCACCCCACCCGGGTGTTCAGCCGCTTTGGCGAGGTACGGCGCCATCGCTTCCCACGGGTAGTCGGGCAGGCTTAGGCCGAAACTGCGCACAGCTGTAGTCACGGACGGTCCGCCTAGTGGTCCTGGTTCTGGGGCGGGAGCGCTGCAATCATCGGGTGGTCCTTGCCGGTGTTCCCCACCTTGGCGGCGCCGCCCGGGGAGCCGAGGTCGTCAAAGAACTCAACGTTCGCCTTGTAGTAGTCGGCCCATTCCTCGGGGGTGTCGTCCTCGTAGTAGATGGCCTCCACGGGGCAGACGGGCTCGCAGGCACCGCAGTCGACGCACTCATCGGGATGGATATAGAGGGAGCGTTCGCCTTCGTAGATGCAATCGACGGGGCACTCCTCAATGCATGCCTTGTCCTTAACATCTACACACGGCTGCGCGATTACGTACGTCACGTCCCTTGCCTCTCCACGTTGATTGCCGGCCACTGGCCGGTTGCTGCATCCGGCCTGCATGCCGGGCTGTCCACTTCAGAGCCTATTATCTCCCAGGCCCGTGCCGCGAACGAAGCGGGCGCGTCACACTCCTGACAGGTCATACGATGGACCGGTGAATCCGACATCACCGACACCCCGGCAGTTCCTGGCCATGGCCCCGGCCGGAACCCGCGTGGTGGTGCGTTACAGGATCGACGGCGGCTTTACGGACGCGCTGGGAGACCTCCTTGGGTGCGGCGAAAGTGAGTGCACCGTACGGACGCGGAGTTCCGACGTCGACATTCCGCTGGACCTGGTGGTTGCCGCCAAGCAGGTGCCGCCGGCACCTCCGCGGCGCGGTTCACGGCGGACCTAGGCCCTGTCCCTCTCCTCCAGTGCACCGTCCTCCAGCGACTCGTCCTCCTGACTCACGTCCGCCTGCACCCCGTCCGCCTGTACCTCGTCCGGAAGCGTCCGCATCGTTCGGAGCGGAGAGAACAGCACCGGAGCGGTGGCCAGGAGGCTGCCGGTCGCTCCGATCAGCATCGCGGGCACCAGGCCGATGTGCTCGCCCAGATAACCGGAGGCCAGGGCGGCCAGCGGCATCACGCCCCACACCGCGAACCGGATGGATGCATTCATCCGGCCGAGCAGCCGCGGCGGGCAGACCCGCTGCCGCATGGTGAGCTGCATGATGTTGTAGACCAGCACGCTGAAACCGAACCCGAGCTCCGAAACCAGCAGCAGGGCCAGCGAGGCTGCCGGCTGGGAAACGACGGCGGCGAGCGGCACCAGCAGCAGAAAGACCGAACTGACCAGGGCGCACACGGGAATTACGGTGCCCTCGCCGATCCGGGCGGCGAGCCGCGGCGCTGCGATGGCACCGAGCAGCCCGCCCGCGGGGCCGACTGCCATGATGAGGCCCATGCCCTGTGGTCCCAGTCCCAAGGTGCGGAGTACCAGCAGCGGCATCAGCGTGTAGGTCAGCATGCCCGAAAAATTCATTCCGCCGGTGCAGGCCGCGATGCGGCTGATGAGGGGATGCCGGACAACGAACGTGAGGCCTTCCCGTATTTCGACCGGAAGGGGCCGCCGTGCGGCCGGCGGCACACGCCGCTCCGAGTCGCGGGTCCGTGACAGAAACAGCGCGGAGAGCAGGTAACCTGCGGCTTCGCCCAGGAACAGCACGGGGGCCGACACGACCGCCAGCAGCGCGCCGCCCGCAGCGGGTCCGCCGATGCCCGCCAGCTGTGCCGTCGCCTCAAGCTTTGAGTTGGCCTCCCTCACATGCCGGGACGCCACCAGGACCGGCAGGTAGCTCTGGTAGGCGACATCGAAGAACACCGTAGCCGTTCCCACGGTTCCCGCGACCAGGTAGAGGTGCCAGATTTCCAGGCCGCCGCTCCACCACAGGACCGGTACCGCGGCCATGGCGGCCATCCGGAAGAGGTCGGCAGTGATCATGGTCCTGCGCTTCAGCCAGCGGTCGACCCAGGCCCCGGCCGGGAGGCCTAACGCCAGGAACGCCGCAAGGCCTGCCGCGTTCAGGATACCCACCTTGAATTCGGAGGCGGAAAGCAAGGTGACGGCCAGCACGGGGAGCGCCAGCTGGCCCAGCTGCGCGCCGAACTGTCCCAGGGCCTGCCCGGCCCAGAAAGTGGCGAAGTTCCGGTCTCGCCACAGCGGGCCTGCTGCCGGTTCCGCGGCAGTGGGTTCGGCAGTCACGGCTTCAGTTTCGGCGGGCGATTGGCATATGTCAATCACTCATTGCTCGTTACACTTGCGTCTATGAACCACCCGCCGGAGAGCGATGACGCAGACCTGGTGGCCAAAGGCCGCGCGCTGAGTTCTCCGCTGCGGCTGAGGATACTTCGGCTGTGCCTGCACCAGTCGCGCACCAACAAGGAAATCGCCGAGCTGCTCGGCCTCAATCCGGCTTCAAGCCTCCACCACGTCCGGACCCTGGTCCGGACCGGATTCCTGCTGGCAGAGGAACGCCGGAAGGGTCGGCGCGGCGCCACCGAGGTGCCTTACATCGCCAGCCGCAGGTCGTGGACCACGCCGGTGGACAACGTCTCGCCGATCCTCATCGAGACGTTCCTTCAGGAGACCCGGGACCTTCCGCCTGAGGACATCGAGGTGTGGCGGCTCGGCGTAAAGTTCAACGCCGAACGGCGGGAGGAAATGCTGGGCAAGCTCCGGGCCGTCGTCGAGGAATACATGGTGCTTCCCGCGGACGACGACGGCGAGGCCACCTCGCTCATGATCGCCCACCACCGGGATCCGACGGCTGACTAGCGACGGTACCCGGGCTGGCTAACGGCGGTACCGCCGGCACCAGGCCAGCATGGCGACGGTGACCACCACGATCCCGTAGACCCAGATGCTCCCGGCCAGGTCCCCCGCGATCAGCCGCTTGCCGGATTCCATTCCGGACCACCATCCGGCCAGGGCATAACACAGGGCGCCGCACACCGCCGTCGGTATCAGCGTCCGGAACGCCGCCCCGAGGAACAGCTGCAGCGACGCCAACAGCAGCAGCGCCGCGACGGCCCCCAGCGGCACGGCAGCACCGATGGGCGGGAACTCCTGGCGGTGCAGCGCGGTCCCGGCCAGGGCAGCAAAAAGAGCTGCCGGCACGGCGGCGGCCAGGCCGCCTGCCATGCCGGCAGCTCTTCTGTTCACGGGTTCAGTTCCCTGCGCGGGGGAACCGTTACGCCTTGGCGCGGGCGCGGTTGGCCTTGGCACGCTCGTTGGTGTCCAGGATGACCTTGCGGATGCGGATGGCTTCCGGGGTAACCTCGACGCACTCGTCCTCGCGGGCGAATTCCAGCGACTCTTCGAGGGTGAGGTCGCGCGGCGGCGTCAGGTTCTCGAAGGTGTCCGAGGATGCTGCACGCATGTTGGTGAGCTTCTTTTCCTTGGTGATGTTCACGTCCATGTCGTCGGCGCGGGAGTTCTCGCCCACGATCATGCCCTCGTACACCTCGGAGGTCGGCTTGACGAAGAAGGAACCACGTTCCTGCAGGTTGATCATGGCGAACGGGGTCACCACGCCGGCGCGGTCAGCAACCATGGAGCCGTTGGTGCGGTACTCGATGGGGCCGGCCCACGGCTCGTAGCCCTCGGAGATGGAAGCCGCAATGCCGGCACCGCGGGTGTCCGTGAGGAACTTGGTGCGGAAGCCGATCAGGCCCCGGGCGGGAACGATGAATTCCATCCGGCACCAGCCGGTGCCATGGTTGGCCATGTTGGTCATGCGGCCCTTGCGGGCGGCCATGAGCTGGGTGACGGCGCCGAGGTATTCTTCGGGCACGTCGATGGTCATGTGCTCCATCGGCTCGTGGACCTTGCCGTCGATGGTCTTGGTGACCACCTGGGGCTTGCCGACGGTGAGCTCGAAGCCTTCACGGCGCATCTGCTCCACGAGGATGGCCAGCGCGAGCTCGCCACGGCCCTGGACTTCCCAGGCGTCCGGACGCTCGGTGGGAAGAACCTTGATGGAGACGTTACCGATCAGTTCCTTGTCCAGGCGGTCCTTCACCTGGCGGGCCGTGACCTTGGCACCCTTGACCTTGCCGGCCAGCGGGGAGGTGTTGATACCGATGGTCATCGAGATCGCGGGATCGTCAACGGTGATCAGCGGCAGCGGCTGGGGGTTCTCGACGTCTGTCAGGGTCTCGCCGATGGTGATCTCCTCGATGCCGGCGACGGCGACGATCTCGCCCGGGCCGGCAGACTCTGCCGGAACGCGCTCGAGGGCCTTGGTGGCAAGGAGTTCGGTGATCTTGACGGTCTTGAGCTCACCGTTGGCGCGGGCCCAGGCAACCTGCTGGCCCTTGCGGAGGGTGCCGTTGTAGATGCGCAGCAGGGCGAGGCGGCCCAGGAACGGGGAGGCATCCAGGTTGGTGACGTGCGCCTGCAGGACACCTTCCGGGTTGTACGTCGGGGCCGGGATGTGCTCGATGATGGCGCTGAAGAGCGGCTCGAGGTCCTCGTTCTCCGGGGCGGTGCCGTCGGCCGGCTGCTCCAGGGACGCGCGGCCCACCTTTGCGGCGGCGTAGACCACCGGGACGTTGAGGATCTTGTCCAGGTCAAGATCTGGAACCTCGTCGGCGAGATCGGAGGCCAGGCCCAGGAGCAGGTCCATGGACTCGTGGACGACCTCTTCGATGCGGGCGTCGGGGCGGTCGGTCTTGTTGACCAGGAGGATCACCGGCAGGTGCGCGGCGAGGGCCTTGCGGAGGACGAAGCGGGTCTGGGGCAGCGGGCCCTCAGAAGCATCAACGAGCAGAACGACGCCGTCCACCATGGACAGACCGCGCTCCACCTCGCCGCCGAAGTCGGCGTGGCCGGGGGTGTCGATCACGTTGATGGTGATGGTTTCGCCGTTGGAGGACGGTCCGTTGTAGGCCACCGTGGTGTTCTTGGCCAGGATGGTGATGCCCTTTTCGCGTTCCAGGTCACCGGAGTCCATGACGCGGTCTTCGAGGTGGTTGTGCTCGGCAAAGGAGTTGGTCTGCTTGAGCATGGCGTCCACAAGGGTGGTCTTGCCGTGGTCAACGTGGGCCACAATCGCGACGTTGCGCAGGTCACTGCGAACTGCAGTTGCTACCGCGGTGTTGGTGGTGGTTTCAGACATGCGTTATTGCTCGATTCAGTGGTGAAGTCAGCTGTTGTATCGCGACATTTCCAACCGGAACGCACGACGGATCAGACCCTTAACACAGGGCACCTACTGCCAGTCTAAACGCTCAGCCATTTATTGGCCTAAAACGGCCACCCTCCCCCGCCTCCGGGCCCGTTAGCAAATCGTGAATCCAGCGGGGCGTCACGTGAGCAAAATCACTGGCTTTTCCGAAAGTGATCCACCACTATTGGCTTGACCACTTTACGAACAGGCCAGGAGTCCACGGATGTTACAAGCCTCGACGCGGGCCCTCCTGATTGGCCCGGTCATCGCCGCCAGCGTATTTTTGGCGGGCTGCGGCGCCACGGAGCCTGCGCCCGGAACCGGAACGACGGCGGTCCCGCGTGCCGCCGCCCCGGTGGCCGCCCCCGGTGAGGCCGTGGCCGCCGCCCCGGCGGTCGTGAGCGACCTGGGTGCCGCCGTCGACCCCGCCAGCCTTCCGGCCGGTGCCCTGTACCGCAATCCCGCCAACGGCCGTGACGAAGTCATCGTGGGCAACATCGCCCGCACCGCGCTGCTGATCGGTGACTCACAGTCTGAACCGCAGGCCAGCTGGCCGCGGCGGGCCCTCGCGGGGCTGGGGTACGACGTCTTCTTCTGCGGCAAGGGCGGCACCGGCTTCGTCGCCTCCAACGGCGCCACCGGCAACTACGTCGATGCCCTGCAGCGCGGCGACTGGCACCTGCCCTATGGCTTCCCCCCGCTGGTGCTCATCGAGGGCGGCGGGAACGATGCGAAGCAAGGGGCCAGTGATGAGCAGATCTCGGCCAACGCAGACCGGCTCATCACGACGATCAAGCAGCGGTACCCGGGCGCGAAGCTGGCCATGGTGGGAACCTTGGGCAAGGGAGCGGACCACGGCGGCGCCCGGCGCGCCGAGGTCGACGCCCTGCTGGGGACTGTCGCCGCGGACCACGGCATTCCGTTCGTCAGTGTCGGCGACTGGCTCACCCGCTACGGGCTGGAATCGCAGCTTAAGGACAGCGTCCACATGAACGGCGAGGGGCACCGCGCCCTGGGCGCGCTGCTGGCTGACAGGCTCGCGAAACTCGGGCTGGCACTGTCCTAGCTTCTGTTGGGGGCGGGCGCTTTGGCCTCAAGGCAAAGGGAGCCGGCGGCCGCCTCAAGGCGGACACCGGCTCCCTTGCTATTGTTTCAGTCCCGGCTACTCCGTTCCGGTGGCCAGCAGCTGCGCCCGGAGTTCCCGGCGCTCGCGCTGCTTTTCCGGATCCGGCAGCGGCACGGCCGCAAGCAGCCGCTGCGTGTAGGCCTCCTGCGGGTTGCGCAGGATCTGGTCGCGCGTGCCCTGCTCAACGATCCGGCCGCGCTGCATGACGCAGATCCGGTCTGCCAGCACGTCCACGACTGCGAGGTCGTGGGTGACGAAAAGGCAGGCGAACCCGAGCTCGCGCTGGAGGTTCTGGAACAGCTCCAGGACCTTGGCCTGCACCGACACGTCCAGCGCAGACGTCGGCTCGTCCGCCACCATCAGCTTCGGCTTGAGCGACAGCGCCCGGGCAATGCCGACGCGCTGCTTCTGCCCGCCGGACAGCTCGTGCGGATACCTGTTCCGGTAGTTCCGCGGCAGCTCCACCTGGTCCAGCAGCGCCTCGATACGCTTCTGCAGGTCGGCGCCCTTCGCCACTCCGGCAAGGTACATCGGCTCGCCGATACTTTCGCCGATGGGCAGGCGCGGGTTCAGGGACGAGGACGGGTCCTGGAACACCATGCCGATGTGGCGCCGGACCTGGTGCAGTTGCTTGCCGTTCTTCTTCGCGGCGGAGATGTCCTCCCCCACCACACGCATCGTTCCGGCAGCCACCGGCAGCAGTCCGACGGCGGCGCGCCCGATGGTGGTCTTGCCCGATCCGGACTCCCCCACGAGGCCCACCACCTGCCCGGGATGAATGGTCAGGTTGGCGCCCTCGACGGCGCGGAAGGCCGGGACACGGCCCTGCTTCGGGTACTCGATGGCAACGTCGGTCAGCTCCAGGACCGGTTCCCCCACGGGTCCCCCGGATTCGGCGGCTGCCAGTGCAGCAGCGTTCTCCCGCTCGCGTCGGATCAGCTCGTCATGGTCCACGGATTCAAGCTGGGCGTGGGTGGCCGCTGCCAGGGCCGCGGTCACATCCACATCCGGGGCGGCGTCGGTTCCGCCCTGCCCGAGGTGCGGCACGGCCGCCAGCAGCGCCTGCGTGTACGGATGCTGGGGATTGTGGAAGATCTGCTCGGCTGTGCCCGTCTCCACGATCAGGCCCTTGCGCATGACGGCGATCCGGTCCGCCAGGTCCGCCACCACGCCCATGTCGTGGGTGATCAGGACGATGGCGCTGTCCAGCTTGTTACGCAGGTTTCGCATCAGGTCCAGGATCTCCGCCTGGACTGTGACGTCCAGCGCCGTGGTGGGCTCATCAGCGATCAGCAGCTTGGGATCGCAGGACAGCGACTGGGCGATCATGGCGCGCTGGCGCTGGCCGCCGGAGAGCTGGTGCGGATAGGACTTGAACGCCTTCACCGGATCCGGCAGTTCCACGAGCTCAAGCATCCGCAGCGCACGCTCCCTGGCCTGGTCCGGCGAGACCTCGTTGTGAAGCCGCACCGTCTCGACGATCTGCGCACCCACGGTGTAAACCGGATTCAGCGCCGTCATGGGCTCCTGGAAGATGACGGCAACCTCCTTGCCGCGGACGCTGCGGATGTTGCCGGCGTCCTCACCCAGCAGTTCCTTGCCGGAAAGCCTGACACTCCCGGACACCCTGCTGTTGCTGGGCAGCAGGCCGAGCAACGCCATGGAACTGGCGCTCTTGCCCGAGCCGGACTCACCCACGATCGCCAGGACCTCGCCGGCGCGGACCTCATAATTTAGTCCGACGGCGGCCGGCACCCACTTCTTCTCGACGCCGAAGTCGACACTGAGGTCGCGGACTTCCAGGACGACGGAACCCTTCCCGTCCCCCCTCCGCCGTCCGGCGCCGGGCTCAATGGAGTCCGGCCCCGGCGGGTCCAACGACGGGCGGTCAGGGCTGATGTAGTCAGACATGTTGGGGTTTTCCTTCCACCCGTGCCAGCGGAGCAGCTGAAATTAGTGCTGCGGCCGGGAATACTGAATTATTGGGGGCATGAGCACTGTGCCGCATGCCGGAAACGCCGCAATCTTCAAAGCGCGCACCAACAAATGGTTTGCGGGATTCTCGTGGGTCGTGGCGGCTGCCGGGCTGGCCGGCCTCGTCGTGGCGGGCGGCGTGCCCGCCCTGGCCGGTGCCGGGCCGCTGTTGCTCATCGCCTACCTGGGCTGGCTGCTGTTTTGGCGTCCGTCGGTGGTGGTCCACGACGAAGGCGTCACCATCGAAAATCCGTTCCGCGCCGTCACGGTGCCGTGGGCGGCGCTGGTGCAGGTGGATACCCGCTACGCGCTGACCCTCGTCACGCCCGGCCGGAGCTACGGGGCCTGGGCGGCCCCCGCCCCCGGCATCTGGGGCGGACGCAACGCCCGTCCGGAGGACCTCCGCGGACTGCCGGACAGCACGTACGGGCCGGGCAACTCCGTCCGCCCGGGCGACCTGAAGAGCACGGACTCGGGGCAGGCAGCGCAGTTGGTGCGTGGACGCTGGCAGCAGCTGATCGAATCCGGGCTCCTCGATGCCGGGGCAGCCGAGACCACTCCGGTCAGTGTGAGGTTCCGCTGGCCCGAGGTAGCAGGCACCCTGGTCCTCCTCGGACTCAGCTACTGGAGCGTGGCCGCGCTGTAGGCCGGCAGCATGCTGCCTGGGCCGGCGGCGTCGCAGCAACACGTCAGGCTCCCCTGTCCCCGCCGGCGGTCCGTCCGTCGTCGGCCCTGCTGTCCAAAGCAGTCACCGGCGTCGCTTCCGGAACAGTTGCCCCGGTGTCCCTGGCCTTCTTGGCGTTGAACTTCTTCTGCCGCGGGTCGAAGGCGTCACGCAGGCCGTCACCAATGAAGTTGATGCTGAGGCAGATGAGGACGATGAACAGGCCGGGGAACCAGAACAGCCAGGGGCGGGTGGCGAAGGCTTCCTGGTTCTGCGAGATGAGCAGGCCCAGCGAGGTGTCCGGTGACTTAACGCCCACCCCCAGGTAGCTGAGGGCTGTTTCGGTAAGGATCGCCGCCGACATGGTCAGGGTGACGTTGACGATCAGCACGCCCACCGCGTTGGGCAGGATGTGCTTGAAGATGATCCGGGCGTTGCTGGCCCCGGAAATCCGCGCCGCGTCGACGAACTCGCGCTCCCGCAGGGTCAGGAACTCGCCGCGCATCAGCCTGGCCAGGCCCACCCAGCTGATCAGCCCCAGGAAGATGCCGAGCGCAAGGACACCGTTGCTGCTGGCGAAGGCCGCAAACCAGCTGCCTTCATCCCGGCGTCCTGCCAGCTGTGCCATGACCGCGGCGAGCAGCAGCGCCGGGACAATGATGATGACGTCGGTGAGCCTCATCAGGATGGCTTCCATCCAGCCCCGGAAGTAGCCGGACAGGGCCCCGACGACCACACCGATCAGGCCTGCGATGAGGCCGATGACCACCATGATGGTGATGGACTGCTGGGCACCGCGCATGGTCATGGCGAACAGGTCGCGTCCGATCCGGTCCTGCCCGAAGGGATGCTCCCCCCAGGCAAGGGGCCACAGCGACGCGGTGGGGGTGCCGTCGTTGACCAGCGGCGAGACGGCTTCGTGGGTGTATTTCCACCAGCCGGGGATTCCGGCGTAGCCCACGGACGTGAAGGCCATGACGAAAATGATGGCGAAGACGGCCAGGCCGACGATGGCGCCGGAGTGGCCAAGGAAGCGCTTGCGGACAATCTGGCCCTGGCTAAGGCCCTTGGCTTCGGAGACAGGTTCGATGCCGGCGGCTTCCTGCCGCAGCGCGGCCTCCTCGGCCATGATTTCATCCTGCTGGCTGGGCTGGCTCATGCTTTCACCCTTACTCGTGGATCCAGTGCGGAGTAGGCGAGGTCCGCGATGAGGTTGAACGCCATGGCCGTGATGGCGACGCAGACGAACACGCCCATGACGGGGTTCGGGTCAACGTGCTGGATGCCGTCAAGGAACAGGAACCCCATGCCCCGGACGGAGAAGACCGTCTCGGTGATGACCGCGCCGCCGATCAGGCCGCCGATGTCGAACGCGACGATGGTGGCCACGGGAATGAGGGCGTTCCGGAACGCGTGGCGCATGACCACGGTCCGCTCGGACAGGCCTTTGGCCCTAGCCGTCCGGATGTAGTCCATATTCATGATCTCCAGCATGGACGCCCGGGTGAACCGCGTGTAGCCGGCGAGCGAGATGAGGATGAGCGCGGTGGTGGGAAGGATGAGGTGCGTGAAGGAATCGAGTCCGAGGATCCAGAAGTCGCCCTCGATGTTCGGGGTGCCTGCACCGATCGTGGCGATCGGCCGCCCCCGGACCCGGCTGTTGTTGAAGTATGCGGGCCAGGCCTGCATGAAGCGGTCCAGCATGATGAGGAAGCCCACCAGGAACGACGTGATGGCAGCAGCGCGCATGGACTGCCCGCGGTCGTAGCCGCCCATCAGGTAGCCGATGGCCATGCCGACCAGGACTGCGGCAACCGCCAGCAGCACGATCATCAGGAAAGTTGCCTGGTTCAGCAACGGCTGGACCAGGAAGTAGAGGACCACTCCCAAGCCCGCGGCAATCAGGGCGGACTGCAGTGCCTTGCGATTCCGCAGGCCCGCTGTCAGTAGGGTCACGGCAAACGCGATGCCCACGCCGGCGATGGCGATCACCACGGGGCCCAGGCCTGGGGTCTTGAACCACTGGGTGACGGAGAAGTAGATGAGGACTGCAGCGACGACGGCAAAGACGACGCCGCCTGTCAGTACCCTGCGCCGGGCGTCACCACCGGCCACGATCACGGCCACGGCGCCGAGGACGGCGCCGACGCCGAGCGAGACCGGCAGGGGTATCTCCGGGTTCCGGAGGAAGTTGTTGAAGCCGATGGCGCCGAATTCCTTGAGCAGGACGGCGACCCAGAAGATCGGCAGGGAGAAGAACAGGAAGGCCATGAAGGTAACGCCGTAGTCCAGAGTGCTGTACTGGCGCAGCGCGGTAATGATGCCGAGCGTGATGCCCACGAGGATGGCCAGGACGGCGGCACCGGTGACCAGCGTCAGCGTCTGAATGAGTGCGTGGCCGAGGGCGTCCGTGATGGGCTGGCCGGCGATGTTTTTACCCAGATTGCAGGAGCCGGTAAAGGGCACCAGGCACTGGGCTGCGCCGCCGAGCCATTTGAAGTACCGCACCGGAGCAGGTGTGCCGAGATCCAGCAGCGCGGATCTCGAGTCCATGAGCTGCTGCTTGTTCGGCGCGCTGCTGGCGCGGAACTCTGCGAGCGGATCGCCTGACGCTGCGGTCAGCAGATACACCAGGAACGATGCGCCCAAAAGAATGAGTGCGGCGGTGACGAGCCGCCGGACTATGTAGGTCACCATTGTGATTGAACCTCAGGATTCGGGCCCGGGGATTGCCCGGGCCGGTCGCAGGTTTGGCCGCGCCTTGCTGCTTGTGCTGCCAACACAGGCACTGCCGGGGGATGGCGCTGCAAGGCGCCGGGACCGTGGTGCGTGGTCCCGGCGCCTCAACTAGCTTGTTGCACTTCGTGGCATGGGCTTACTTCTCGGCCCACTCCCAGAAGTTCCACCAGACGCCCGTCTGGTTCGGCATGAACTTCACGCCGGTGATGCGGTCGCTGTAGGCGTCCACCCCAACGGACTGGAAGAGCGGGAGGCCGTATGCCGAGTCCCAGATCTTCTTGTCGATCTGCTTGATCAGCTCATCCTGCTTGCTGCGGTCGGTGGTCACAATGAGTTCGTCCATGAGCTTGTCGGCTTCAGGATCACTGAACTTGTTGAAGTTCGAACCGTTGCCGGAGCGGAAGATCTGCGGCACGCCGGAGACGCCGACACCCGGGTTGATCCAGCCGAAGATGGTGGCGTCGTAGCCGCCCTTGCCGAGGGCCTTGCCCCAGTCCGAGGCGCCCAGTCCGCCGTCGACGATCTTGAAGCCGGCCTTGGTTGCGGACTCGCGGATGAGCGAGAACGCGTCAACGCGGTTCGGGTTGTCCTTGTTGTACATGATGCGGACCTCGGGGGTCGCACCGTTCAGCAGCTTCTTGGCACCGTCAACGTCCGCATCCTGGTAGTTGGAGGAGCCGTTGCCCTGCACGGAGGCCTCGTAGGCCGGCTGCGCGGGGACGAACAGCTGCGAGTCCAGGGGCTTCGCCTGCGGATCGAGCTTCTTGATGATCTTGTCCACGATGTCCTTGCGCGGAACCGTCTTCAGGAACGCCTCACGGACGTTCTTGTCAGCGAACGGTCCGGTGTAGTTCAGGTCGATGTGGTCGTAGGAGAGCTGGTTGCCCTGGTCCACCGTGACGCCCTGGCTCTCGAGTGCTTTGAGCTGGTCGAGGGTGTCAGCGGAGGCCTGCGGAGCGATGATGTCGGCTTCGCCGTTCTTCAGGGCCTGCACCTGTGCCGGAGAGGATCCGATGTAGCGGACAGTGATCTCGTCCAGCTTGGCTTCCGGGCCCCAGTTGTAGTCCTTGTTGCGGACCATCGTGAGGGACTGGTCCTGGTTGATGCTCTGGACAACGAACGGGCCGTTGGACAGGAACAGGCTCGGGTCACTCGGCAGGGTCTTGGAGTCGAAGCCGGTGTTCCACATGTCCGACATGGCCTTGAGCTTGGCGTCGGCGGCCTTGGGCGCCTTGGAATCACCGCGGGGCAGGCTCTTGAGGTGGTCGATGAAGGCCTGGGTATCGGCCAGGCCGGCCTTCTTGGCCAGCACGTGGGCCGGGATATCGATGCCCGGTCCGCCCAGCGCGATCTCCCAGTCAGCAAAGGGCTTGGAGTATTTGATGGTCATGGAGCGGTTGTTGTCGCCGATTTCCGGGAAGTCGGTGAGCCCGAGGCCCGTGGAGTCGCCGGCATAGGAGAAGTAGGATGTTCCCGTCTTGCCCTCGGCGTCGGCGTCGTTGTAGTACCCGGAGAATGCTGCCCACTGCAGGAGCAGGTCGGCGGCCGTGACGGGTGTGCCGTCCGACCATTTAACGCCTTCGTTGATGGTGTACTTGACGGTCAGCGGATCGTCAGACGTCTTTTCCATCTTGCCGAACTTGTCGTTGTGGACGACGTTCAGCTGGTTGTCGATGTAGTAGAACCCGGAGTGTGTGGCGTAGCTGACTTTCGAGTTGATGTCAGTGTTGCCGTCGGCCGTGTTGGGGTTGAAGGTGTTGAACGCGTTGACCTCAACGACAGTGGCTGTTCCCCCCTGTTTGCCGGCCGCATTACTGGACGGGGTTGTCCCGCCATTGGTGCTCGCGCAGGCGCTGAGCGCCAGTGCAGCCGCGGCTGCAACGCCTACTGCTTTGGAAATACGACTGAATCGCATTCCGCCTCCTATGTTTCTGTGAGTGTGGAAAAGACCTTCGCTGTGGGCGCCGGCCAGACCCGCTACATCCCCCCAGTGAGATGTGGCGAGTCTCACATGACAAGTAGCCTAGACCCGAACGTGCCGGGCGCGGTCCGAAAGTTGTCCCTCAGTAAAGGTTGTTATCGAGATGCAACCAAGCTGTTGCCGCACGAAAAGTCCGCACCCTTTTTCCTTGACGCCCCGCGGCACGGAGGGTAGAGGCGTCAATCACAGAAAAAGCCCCGATCCTGGGGATCGGGGCTTTTCGCCGTTAATACTCAATCACTGAGTAGCCCGGCGGAAACTCACACGTTGAAGCGGAACTCCACCACATCGCCGTCGGCCATGACGTATTCCTTGCCTTCGATTCGGACCTTCCCACGCGATTTCGCCTCGGCCATGGAACCGGCATCGATGAGGTCCTCGAAGGAGACAACCTCGGCCTTGATGAAGCCGCGCTGGAAGTCCGTGTGGATGACCCCGGCCGCCTGCGGCGCGGTGTCACCCTGATGGATGGTCCACGCGCGCGCCTCCTTGGGCCCGGCGGTGAGGTAAGTCTGCAGCCCGAGCGTGTGGAATCCGACGCGGGCCAGCTGGTCCAGTCCGGATTCGTCCTGCCCGTTCATTTCGAGCATTTCGCGTGCCTCGGCCTCGTCCAGCTCTACCAGGTCGGACTCGAGCTTGGCGTCAAGGAAGATGCAGTCGGCAGGCGCAACCATGGCGCGCAGCTCGGCCTGCTTCTCCTCGCTGCCGAGGATTGCTTCGTCCGCATTGAAGACGTAGATGAAGGGCTTGGCTGTCAGGAGGCTGAGCTCCTTAAGGTGCTCCATCTCCAGCTTGTCGCTCTTGATGGAGGAGTAGATGGTGTCGCCGCGTTCCAGCACCGATTGGGCGGCCTTGATGGCAGCGAGCTCTGCGGCCTCCCGCTTCTTGATCTTGACCTCTTTTTCGATCCGGGGAATGGCCTTCTCGATGGTCTGCAGGTCGGCGAGGATCAGCTCCGTGTTGATGGTCTCCATGTCCGAGCGGGGATCGACCTTGCCGTCGACGTGGATGACGTCGGGGTCGTCGAACACGCGCACCACCTCGGCGATGGCTTCCGCTTCGCGGATGTTCGCGAGGAACTGGTTGCCCAGGCCTTCACCTTCGGACGCGCCCTTGACGATGCCGGCGATATCGACGAAGGAGACAGCCGCGGGCAGCACGCGCTGCGAGCCGAAGATCCCGGCGAGCTGCTGGAGCCGGGGGTCGGGCAGGTTCACGACGCCGACATTGGGTTCGATGGTGGCGAACGGATAGTTCGCCGCCAGGACCTGGTTGCGGGTCAGTGCGTTGAAAAGTGTTGATTTGCCGACGTTGGGCAGTCCGACGATGCCAATAGTAAGAGCCACGGACATTGATTCTACCTGTTCGGCCCGCGCTGCCCGTGCCGCGGGTGTTGCCTGCCCAATAAATGTCACAGCCCCGTGCCACAGTGAAGGCATGGAACCTTTTGCAGTCATTCTGGCCCTTTTAATGCTGTTGCTGGGCGCCGTGTCCGGCGCAGCCGCGGTGTACGTGGTGTTGCGCCGCCGGACCGCCGCCCTGGAGGCGGATTTCGACGGCGTTTCAGCGCGGCTTTCAGAGGTCAGCGCCCAGTTTGCCGCCGCGGATGCCGAGCGGAAACTCCTGTCCGCCCAGAACCGGGACCTGGGCATGTCCCGCGATCAGGACTCCAGTGTCCTGCGTGCCCTGGCGCCGGTGGCTGAGAAACTGACCGCGGTCCAGCAGCAGGTGTCCCTCCTGGAACGGGACCGGCTTGAACAGTACGGTCAGCTGGCCCAGCAGCTGCAGGAAGCCCGCCTTACGGATGAACAGCTGATGCGGTCCACGCATGCGCTGGAGTCGGCGCTCCGGTCAAACAGCGCGCGCGGCCAGTGGGGCGAAGTGCAGCTCCGCCGTGTTGTGGAGGCCGCAGGCATGATGCGGCACGTCGACTTCCATGAGCAGCAACACGGCACATCAGGTGCCGAGGCCGCCGTCCGCCCGGACCTTGTGGTCCAGCTGCCCGGCGACAAGCAGCTCGTCGTCGACGCCAAGGTCCCCCTGTCCGCCTACCTTGAGGCGCAGGAGCTGGGACAGTCAGCCAGTGACAAGCCCGGGCTCAGCCAGGCCGCGCGGCAAAACCTCCTGGCCGCGCACGCCAAGGCCCTGAAGAGCCACGTGGACGCGCTCAGCACCAAGAAGTACTGGGACATTTCAGGAAACTCGCCGGAACTGGTGATCTGCTTTGTCCCGGCCGAGTCCATCCTCGCCGCTGCGCTCTCCGCCGACCCCGCTCTCCTGGATCACGCGCTGTCCAAGAATGTGGTGCTGGCCTCGCCCGGCACGCTGCTCGCGGTACTCAAGTCCGTGGCATTTACGTGGCGCCAGGACGTTCTCACGGACAGTGCGCGCGAGCTCTTCGAACTTGCCCGGCAGCTGTACGAGCGGATGGGCACGCTCGGGGACAACGTGGGCAAGCTGGGGTCCGCGCTGAAAAGCTCGGTGGACCGCTACAACGCGATGGTCGGCACGCTGGAGGCACGCGTGCTTCCCACCGCGCGGAAACTCAATGCCCTGGACACCAGCGGGCTTGCGACTCCCCCGGCCGTACAGGTCACTCCGCGGTCGCTCGCGGCCCCGGAACTGGAAACGAACGGGCTGCTGGCACCTGTGGATGAAGAGGACGCCGCCTAGAGAAAGCCGCCGGACGGACGCCGCTCGCCTGGTCTGCTAGCGCGAGCGGCGTCCGCCGAGGGCGCGGGACACGTCCCCGGCTTCCTTGAGCGTGGCGCGGAGCTCCTTGGGCAGGGAGAAGAGCAGGTCCTCCTCCGCCGTCACAATCTCTTCGACGGCATCGTATCCGTAGTCGGACAGGAGGCGGAGCACGTCCTTGACCAGGACCTCCGGAACGGACGCGCCCGAAGTCACGCCCACGGTGGCAACACCCTCGAACCAGGACTCGTCCACCTCGTTGGCGAAGTCAACACGGTACGACGCCTTGGCTCCGTACTCGAGTGCCACCTCCACGAGGCGCACGGAGTTGGAGGAGTTTGCCGAGCCCACCACGATCACCAGATCTGCCTGGGGCGCGATCTTCTTGATGGCTACCTGGCGGTTGGTCGTGGCGTAGCAGATGTCGTCGCTGGGCGGATCCTGCAGCGTGGGGAACCGTTCCTTGAGCAGACGGACGGTTTCCATGGTCTCGTCCACGCTGAGCGTGGTCTGGGAAAGCCAGATGACCTTTTCGGGGTCCCGGACCGTCACCTTGTCCACTTCGTGGGGTCCGTTGATGATCTGGATGTGCTCGGGGGCCTCACCGGACGTTCCCTCAACCTCTTCGTGGCCGTCGTGGCCGATCAGGAGGATGTCGAAATCGTCCTTGGCGAACCGGACGGCCTCCTTGTGGACCTTGGTCACGAGGGGGCAGGTCGCATCGATGGTGCGCAGTCCGCGGTCCTCCGCGGACTGGACCACGGCCGGGGACACGCCGTGGGCCGAGAAAATGACCAGGGCGCCTTCGGGCACTTCATCCGTTTCGTCCACGAAGATGGCGCCCTGCTCCTCAAGGGAGCTGACGACGTGCACGTTGTGGACAATCTGCTTCCGGACATAGACCGGAGGTCCGTAGTGCTGCAGGGCCTTTTCGACGGCGATGACCGCGCGGTCCACGCCTGCACAGTATCCGCGGGGGGCTGCCAGCAGGACCCTCTTGGGGCCCGGGACCGGTGCCGCCGCGAGCACTTCCTCCGGCGAACGCCGCCGGCGCGGGACGGTTGGCATCGAAAGGGAAACTGCAGAGGAAGTCATTGCTCCATGCTACCGGCTGGACGGCAGGCCATAAGCTGGCGCATCGCCTGCGTGCGGCTCAACGCCTGCGGGCAGGACCGCCGACCACCCTGAGCAGCAGGCCTGCCGCGACCAGGGCCGCACCGGTGATCGCCGCCGCCAGCGTCCAGGACGCAAACCCGGCGGCGGAAGCCGTCACGAACTCCCGTTTGAACAGGTCTGCCATTTCGTTTCCGCTGGCGGCGCCCAGGACGGCGTCGGCGGCCCAACGGGATGCCAGCGTCCACAGTCCGGAAAGCGCGAGTGCGCCCACTCCGATGCCAGCCAGTACTATCCACCGCCGGCGGACGGCCACGAGCGCCAGCAGGAATGCAACACCGGCACCGACGGCCAGGCTGTACCCCAGCGGAGCGTAGGCGGAAACCCGTTCGATCAGCTGGCGCTGGCCCTTCTGGCCGATGTTCACCAATGTCTGGCCCGGAGCCTCAAGCTGAACACCCGCCTGGCTGGAAATCTGCTTGGCGGCGAGGCCGACGAGCGGGGCCACATCCAGGGTCAGCGAGGTGCTCGAGTCCGCTTCGGGCGGCAGGGACGACGGATCGGCAAAATTAAGGCGGTGGCTCTTGCGCAACGTCTGTTCCCAGGCAGCCGGGTAATCAGGCAGGCCGGTGAGGGAGGTTGCTGTCTTTTCCAGCACCGGCCGGACCAGCGCGGCCACCTGCGCCGGGATGGTCCCGCCGGTGTCAATGCTGTTGACGGCGGCGGTCGCCAGGCGCTGTTGGAAATCCGGGTTCTTGCCCAGAGGCGCCGCAAGGGCAACGAAGCCGTCCTCCTGCACGATGTTGCGGTCCACCCAGATGGCCGGAACGGCGGCGGCGGAGAGGAGAAGACCAAGGATGACGGCCAAGGCCGCAAGAAATGAGCGCAAGGGATTCCTAGCTGGTCGGGTTTCTCGGCTTGTCGGGTGCCTGGCTGGTCAGGTGCCTGGCTGGTCGGGAAGACACTGCCATCCTAGGCGCGCTGTCCTGCGATCAAAAATGCCCGGCGATCGAAAATGCCGGAGCATCGGCAATGCCAGCTACCAACAATGCCGCGTCATCATGAATGTCGGAGCCCGGTGATACAGCTATGGATAGAGTTGATTAACCCACCGGCACGCACCATCCACAGGCAAAGGACCGCGACCATGCAACTGGCATTCGCCGCCACCGGGGCTGCACATGGCTGAAAACGCCACCGTCCCCGTACCCGGCACGGCCCCCGCAGCCAGCCCCAGCACGGTGCCGGCCACCGCCGCCGAGACCAGCCCGGACAACCCCTGGCCGCTGCAGTTGCTGTCGCAGAAGCTCAAGGCCCACATCGAGCGGGCACCGGCCGCCTGGGTTGAAGGTCAGGTCATCGAACTGAACAGGCGCGGCGGCAGCGCGTTCCTCACGCTGCGGGATGTAGACGCCGAGATCTCCCTGCCGGCCTCCATCTGGTCCAAGCTGCTGGACCGGCAGGAGACGCCGCTTGAGCGCGGGAGCCGGGTGGTGGCCCTGCTCAAGGCTGAGTTCTGGCTGAAGACGGGACGCCTCAACATGTCTGTGAAGGACATCCGCCCGGTCGGATTGGGCGACCTCCTCGCACGGATTGAACGGCTGCGCCATGCCCTCGCCGGGGAAGGCCTGTTTGCCGAGTCGCGGAAAAAGCGCCTGCCGCTGCTCCCCCACCGGATCGGGCTCATCACCGGCCGCGATTCCGATGCCAAGAAGGACGTGCTGCGCAACGCGGCTCTGCGGTGGCCGGCCGTCGAGTTCGAGATCCGTGAGGTCGCGGTGCAGGGCAACACCGCTGTGTCGCAGATGGTCAAGGCGCTTCGCGAACTCGATGCCCGTCCCGAGGTCGATGTCATCGTCATTGCCCGTGGGGGCGGCGCGCTGGAGGATCTGTTGCCGTTCAGCAGCGAGGAACTCATCCGCGCCGTGGCCGCCGCGGTGACCCCGGTGGTCAGCGCGATCGGGCACGAGGCGGACCGGCCCATCCTGGACGATGTCGCCGACCTCCGGGCCTCCACGCCCACGGATGCGGCAAAGCGGATCGTCCCGGAAGTCTCGGAGGAACTTGCCCGGGTCCGGCAGGCTGAAGCCCAGCTGCGCCGCTCCGTGACAATGCTGGTGGCCCGCGAAACGGACCGCCTCGCGGCAATCAGGTCCCGTCCGGTCCTCGCGGCTCCGGAGAGCATGATCACGGCGCGCGCGGACGATGTGGAACGGCTGGCCCGCCGGTCCACGGCGGCCATCAGCGCCGCCGTCACGAGGGCTTCGGACCAGCTGGTCCACCTTCAGGCGCAGGTCCGCGCCCTGTCTCCGCAGCAGACCCTGGACCGCGGTTACGCCGTGGTGCAGCTTTCCGGGTCCAGCGGAGCAGTGGTCCGCCAGCCGTCCCAGGCTCCCGCCGGTACCCCGCTCTCGGTCCGGGTGGCCGGCGGGCGGTTCGGCGCGGCATCCACGGGCGCACCATAGCGCGCCTCCAAAAGTACGCCGGCACCGCCGCGCCGGCGCCGGCAGCCAACGACACCACCACCGACACGACAGGCCAGGAAACATGACAGACACAAGCACCGGCGCAGAACCAGGCAACACAGAGCCGAACACAGCACAGCCCGGTCCCGCGCTTCCTCCGGACATCGATGCCCTCAGCTATGAGGAAGCACGGGAACAGCTGGTGGCCGTGGTCTCCAAGCTCGAGGCCGGCGGAACCAGCCTCGAGGATTCGCTGGCCCTGTGGGAGCGCGGCGAGGCATTGGCGCGGCGCTGCGAGGAATGGCTGGAGGGCGCCCGGAAGAGGCTTGCGGCTGCCCGCAAGGACAGCTGAGCGCCTTTGGACAGCCCAGCGCCGGCGGACAGCTGACGCCTGGCGCGGACTCAGCCGGAGACTAAACCCGCATCAGGACCGGTCGACGAGGCGCCGCTCGGCTTCGACGTCGAACTCGGCCTTGGGCCACTCCAGTTCGAGCTCGCCGAGCCCCTCCAGTAACAGCTGCTGCACCGCGATGCGCGCGTACCACTTCTTGCTGGCCGGCACGACGTACCAGGGCGCCTGGTCGGTGTTGGTTTCGTCGAAGGCAGCCTGGTAGGCGGCCATGTAGTCGTCCCAGAACGCACGCTGTTTCAGGTCCTCGGTGTTGTACTTCCAGTGCTTGGCGGGATTGTCCAGCCGGGCCAGCAGCCGCTTCTTCTGCTCGTCATTGCTGATGTGCAGCATGACCTTGATCACTTTGGTCCCGACAGCCACCTGCCGGGCCTCGAACTCGTTGATCGCCCGGTAGCGGCGTTCAAGCTCTTTCGGATCTGCCCAGCGGTGAACCCGGTGGATCAGGACGTCCTCGTAGTGGGACCTGTCGAAGACGCCCAGCATGCCGGCGGCCGGGACTTCCCGTTCGATGCGCCAGAGAAAGTCGTAAGCCTTTTCCTCCGGCGTGGGGGCCTTGAAGGATTTGAAGTGCACGCCCTGCGGATCCATGGCGCCCAGCACGTGCTTCACGATGCCGCCCTTGCCGGCGGTGTCCATTCCCTGCAGGATCAGGAGGACGCGCTTGGAGCCGCCAAACTTGGACTCGGCAAACAGTTTCTCCTGAAGTTCCGCAAGCTTGTCGTCCAGCACATCGAGGAGCAGCTCGCCGTCGGCCTTGTTTCCCGGATAACCCACCGTGGCGTCGGGGTCAACGTCGGCCAGCTGGAATCCTTTCCCGACTTTCAACGTTTCGGAAGGGAGCTTCGTGAATTCCACAACGCTGGCCATCGGGTCCTCTTTCCACGGTTGTCTGTGGGTAAAGGCTAGTTCCCCTGGTACCTGCTGAGGAAGTCTCCCATCCGGCCAATTGCTTCCTCGATGTCCTTGACGTTGGGCAGGGTCACCATCCGGAAGTGGTCGGGCCGGACCCAGTTGAACGCCCGGCCGTGGGAAACCAGGATCTTCTGTTCCTTGAGCAGGTCCAGGACAAACTTTTCGTCGTCCCGGATGTTGTAGACCTCGGGGTCCAGCCTGGGGAACAGGTAGAGGGCTCCCCGCGCCTGCTGGGTGCTGACGCCGGGGATGGCGTTGAGCATGTCGTACGCCTTGTTGCGCTGCTCCAGCAGCCGCCCGCCGGGCAGGATGAGGTCGTTGATGCTCTGGTATCCGCCCAGGGCAGTCTGGATGGCGTGCTGGGCCGGGACGTTGGCGCAGAGCCGCATGTTGGCCAGCAGGTTGATGCCTTCGAGGTAGTCAGCGGCCTCCTTCTTGGGCCCGGAGATGGCCATCCATCCCGCCCGGTAGCCGCAGACGCGGTAGGCCTTGGACAGCCCGCTGAAGGTCAGGCACAGCACGTCGTCGCCGGTGAGCCCCGCCATGTTCACGTGGACGGCGTCCTCGTAAAGGATCTTCTCGTAGATCTCGTCGGCGAAGATTGCCAGCCCGTGCTTCTCGGCCAGGGCAACGATCTTGCGCAGCGTGCTTTCCGGGTACACGGCGCCGGTGGGGTTGTTCGGGTTGATGACCACGATTCCCTTGGTGCGGGGCGTGATCTTGGCCTCGAGGTCCTCCAGGTCGGGCTGCCAGCCGGAGTCCTCGTCACAGAGGTAGTGCACGGGACGTCCGCCGGCCAGCGCCACCGAGGCGGTCCACAGCGGGTAGTCCGGGGTGGGGATCAGGATCTCGTCGCCCTCTTCGAGCAGGGCCATCAGCGACATCGTGATGAGCTCGCTGACGCCGTTGCCCAGGTAGATGTCGTCCACGTGGATGCTCTGGATGCCGCGGGTCTGGTAGTACTGCGAGACC
Source organism: Arthrobacter sp. NPDC057013 (assembly GCF_042674585.1). Taxonomy (NCBI): domain Bacteria; kingdom Bacillati; phylum Actinomycetota; class Actinomycetes; order Micrococcales; family Micrococcaceae; genus Arthrobacter; species Arthrobacter sp. NPDC057013. Next base: position 713,886 of record NZ_JBHUSE010000001.1, on the reverse strand, counting down.
GCGGTGCGGGCCGAGAAGATGCCCCGGGAATCGCTGTAACCCTGGGCGTGGGGCAGGTGGCGGATCATGTCCACCAAAATGGCGTCCGGCGCTTCAAAACCGAAAGGTGCGGGGTTGCCGATGTTCAGTTTGAGGATCCGGTGACCCTCTGCCTCCATCTGCTGGGCGGCCTGAAGAATCGGTCCACGGATGTCGTAAAGGACATTATGAAGCTTGGTGGACTGCTTGAATTCTGCCATTCATCAAATATGCCACAAGCGGGATGTACTTCCGGGGAGACGTGCCTCACAGGGCGTCGACCGGGAGAGGACCAGCCGTCACCCGCTCAACGACGACGGCGGCTGCCGGTCCGCGCGGAACCGGCAGCCGCCGTCGTACTCACCTGGATGCCGTACTCAGCTAATCAGGCACGGGGACTACTTGACGATGCCCTTGTCCTTGAGCCAGGCGGCAGCAGCGTCCTTGGCGTTCTGCTTCTGGCTTCCGCTCACGGCACGGTTGAGGTTGATCAGGTCGTCCGTGGTGAGGGTCTTGGAGACGTTGTTGAGCGCCTCTTTGGCCTTGTCCGTCACCTTGGCCGTGTTGTAGAGCGGGAGCACCTGCTGGGCCTTGAAGTTATTCTTCGGATCCTCCAGCACGACCAGGTCGTTGTCCGCGATGGACGGCGTGGTGGTGAAGATGTCGGCCACCTGCACCTCGTCGCTCAGGAGTGCCTGCAGGGTGAGGTTGCCGCCGCCGTCGCTGAAGGGCTTGAGCGCCTTGAGTTCGCAGTTGTAGTTCTTCTTGAGCCCCGGGAACCCGTAGGAGCGGGTTTCGAACGTGGCAGGTGCAGCCATGGTCAGGTCCTTGCAGACCTTGGCCAGGTCCTCGATGGACTTCAGCTGGTACTTCTCCGCGGTGGCCTTGGTGACCACCATGGCGTCCTTATCCTCGGCCTTGGCCGGGTCCAGCACGGCGAGACCCTGCGGCAGCTTGCCCGGAAGTGCCTTGAAGACGTCCTCCGGCGTGACCTCGGCAGCCTGCGCGTCGACGTGGGACAGGAGGTTGCCGGAGTAGTCGGGAACGACGTCCACGGAACCGTCCTGGACGGCCTTGAAGTAGATCTCGCGGGAGCCGATGTTCGGCTTGGTGGTGGCGGTGACGCCGGCAGCGTTCAAAGCGCCGGCGTAGATCTCGGCGATGACCTGGCTTTCCGGGAAATCCGCCGAACCGACAACGAGCGAACCGCCGGAGGTGGCACCGCCGGCGGCACTCGTGGAGGGGGACGACAGCGGACTGCCGCTGCTGCAGGCGGACAGGGCAAGGGCGACGCCGACACCGGCGGCGAGGCCGCCCAGGCCACGGCGGGTAAGAGTCGTGCGGGTGGGGTACTTCATGCGGTGCCTCCTTGAACAGCGGCCGCCGCGGGCGCGGCAGCCGAGAGATCGGTGGCGGCTTTGCGGCCGCCCTTGGAATGTGCGGAAAGTCCCGGTGAAACGACCAGCCGCTGCACTGCCGCGAGGACAAGATCGACGACGATCGCCAGCGCCGCGATGAGCAGCGAACCTGCCAGCATCCGCGGAAAGTCCTGGAGCACCAGCCCGTCGAACAGGTAGCGCCCCAGGCCGCCGAGCGGAAGATATGCCACCACCGACACGGTGGCGATCACCTGCAGCACCGCCGTGCGGATGCCGCCGAACATCACCAGGAGCCCGTTGGGAACCTCCACGCCGAACAGGACCTGCAGCTCTTTCATGCCCATGGCGCGCGCGGCATCCACCACGTTGGAGTCCACGCTGGAGATGCCGGCATAGGTGCCGGCCAGCAACGGCGGCACCGTGAGGATGACCAGCGCCCACACCGGCGGCATGAGTCCGCTGCCGGCGACAAGGGCGAACAGCACCAGGAGCCCCAGCGTGGGCAGCGCGCGGAGGGCGCCGGCCACGGCCACGGCCACCACGCGGCCCCTGCCCGTGTGGCCGATGTAGAGCCCGACCGGAACAGCAATGGCGGCGGCGATGATGAGGACCAGGAAGCTGTACTGCAGGTGTTCAAGCAGGCGGACCGGTATCCCGCCCGGGCCGGACCAGTGCGTTGGTTCGGCGAGCCAGGCGAAGGTTTCGGTGAAGATGTTCACGAGCCCGCCCCCGCGTGCACCTTGGCGTCGGCGATGAATTCGGCGCCGGACTGGGCGTGCGCGCCGGACTTTACCGACCCGGCCCTGGTCCACGGCGTGAGGACCCGTTCCAGGATCACCAGGAGCGCGTCCATCACGACGGCGAGGAGCAGGATCGCGACAATCCCCACCACCACCTCGGTGACGAAGTTCCGCTGCAGTCCGTCCGTGAACAGCATCCCGAGGTTGCCGACGCCCAGCAGGGCGGCGACGCTCACAAGCGAAATGTTGCTCACGGACACCACGCGGAGGCCGGCAAACATCACGGGCAGGGACAGCGGCAGGTCGATCTGCAGGAAGCGGGCGGCCGGTTTGTAGCCCATGGCCACGGCCGCCTGGCGGAGGTCGTCATCCACGGAATCGAAGGCGTCCATGGCGGCCCGCACCAGCAGCGCCACGGCGTAGATGGTCAGGGCGACGATGACGTTCAGCGGGTCAAGGATCCGGGTTCCCAGCAGCGGAGGCAGGATGATGAACAGCGCGAGCGACGGAATGGTGTAGAGCAGCGAGCTCACGGTGGCCACGAGCTGCCGGAGTGCGCTGTGCCGCCGCGAGACCTGTGCGAGCGGGACGGAGATGAGCAAGCCCAGGACCATCGGAACGAGTGCCAAAACCAGGTGCTGGCCGGCCCGCTCGAAGACCATGGGACTGTTCGCCAGGAACCACTCCATCAGAGCGCGCCCTGCCGGGCCCGGCGCGCGGACTCGATGACGGAAAGCACCTCGGCGCCCTTGACGACGCCGGCGACCCTGCCGTCGCCGTCGACCGCCACGCCGAGCCCGGACGGCGAGGACAGTGCGGCGTCCAAGGCGCGCCGGAGGGTGTCGCCCGGCCGGAACAGCGAGCCGCCGGGAATGAGCTGGGAGTCCAGGCCGGGGCCTTCCCAGCCCAGCGGGCGCTGCTCGTCATCCACCACGAGCCGCCAGGAGACCGGGTTGGCACTTTGGGCCTGGTTCGCTGTGGCGTCCGCGCCCCGGGTGACGGTGTCCACCGGGTGGACCGTGACGCCGTCGGCCGTCGTGAACGCCAGGTGCCGGAATCCGCGGTCCCGGCCCACGAACGAAGCCACGAACTCATTCGCCGGTGCCCGCAGGATCTCCTCCGGGGTGGCGTACTGCGCCAGCTTGCCGCCGACGGCGAAGACCGCCACCTTGTCCCCCAGGACTGTGGCCTCGTCGATGTCGTGGGTGACGAAGACGATGGTCTTGGCCAGGTCGCGCTGCAGGCGCAGGAGTTCCTGCTGCAGTTCGTCACGGACTACGGGATCAACAGCGCTGAAGGGCTCGTCCATCAGCAGGACAGGCGGATCGGCGGCGAGCGCCCGGGCCACACCGACGCGCTGCTGCTGGCCGCCCGAGAGCTGCGACGGATACCGCTTGCCGAGCGACGGAGCCAGCCCCACGACGTCGAGCAGTTCTTCCGCGCGCTTGCGGGCATCAGCCTTCGGCACCCCATTCAGCCGGGGCACTGTGGCGATATTGTCCACCACCGAGCGGTGGGGCATCAGACCGGACGACTGCATCACATAGCCCATGGAACGGCGGAGCTCGGCCGCCGGCACAGAGGTGACGTCCCGTCCGCCAACGGTGATGGTCCCGGACGTGGGCTCCACCATCCGGTTGATCATGCGCAGGGAGGTGGTCTTGCCGCAGCCTGATGGTCCCACGAACACCGTGATGGAGCCACGGTCAATGGCCATGCTCAGCTGGTCCACCGCCGGTTGGCCGCCCTGGTACTGCTTGGTGACGCTCTGGAACTCAATCATGGCTTCGGCCATACCCGGCTTACCTAACTGTTGGGCGGCAACATCGGACGGTAAAGCGAATTGATCATAAGCACGCTGTTTTTTGGCTGTAAAGCTCGTCTTGACACAGCGTAACCAGTGCCCGAAGCAAAACCGCGGCAGGCACGGATACCGTAATCATTCGGAGACAAACACCGTTGATTCGGGGCCGGCCCCTTCCCGGATGGGTGGCGGAGTTTTTGTCCAGATACTTGCCGCTCCGGGGGCTTTTGAAGCCATTATCTGGACAAAAACTCCAGCCTCAGGAATGGCGGTAGCGCTCGGCGGCCCGCTGGCTCCGCCCGGCCACCACCACCTTCTGGTGCCATTCCCGCTGGTACGCCCTTCGCGCCGCAGCATCGTGGCGCCGCTCCAGGGCGGCGAGCTCGCGCTGCAGCTTCAGGTAGCTTTCCCACCGCCGCTCCTCAAGGGACCCGTCATCGAGCGCCTCCCGGACGGCGCACCCGGGTTCCCTGTCATGGGCGCAGTCGGAGAATCGGCACTGCCCGAAGAGCACCTGCAGGTCGCCGAACATCTCCTCCATCCCGTCGTCGGCATCGAACAGTCCGAAGCCGCGGACACCGGGCGTGTCCATCAGCACGCCGCCGTTGGGCAGCGGCACCAGTTCCCGCGACGTGGTGGTGTGCCGGCCCCTGCCGTCGGTGGCACGCACGTCACCCGTCGACTGGGCGTGATGGCCCACGAGCGCGTTGATCAGCGTGGACTTTCCGGCGCCGGAGGGTCCGAGCAGGGCGAGCGTGCACCCCGGCTGGGCCCGGGAAAACAGTTCGTCGATGCCGTCCCCCTGCTCGGCAGAAGTGGTCACCACGTCCACGCCGGCTGCCTGCAGGATGACCTTCCCGACGACGTCGTCAGCGATGTCTGCCAGGTCCGCCTTGGTGATGATCACCAGCGGTGTGGCCCCGGAATCCCAGACGGCCACGAGTGTCCGTTCGAGCCTGTTGTGGCTCAGCGGACGGTCCACGGGAACCACCAGGCCCACCATGTCAATGTTCGCGGCCAGCACCTGCGCCTCCGTGGACGGATCAAAGGCACGCTTGCGGCTCAGCTCCGACGTGCGCGGAAGAACGCCGACGACGGCCGGTTCCGCGGCCCGGTTGCGGCCGAGCCAGATCCAGTCGCCGGTGGCCGGCACCGCACCGGCCGGGTAGGGCAGGTGCACCAGTCCGTCAGCCGTTGCCGCGGCAATCCGGTTGCGGTCCACCCGGACCACGCGGGCGGCCGCCTCGGCGCCGCCGGCCGGATGGGCGGCGAAGTGCTGCGCCACTGCCGCCGTGAAGCCGTATTGGACTGGGCCAGGCATTGAGCAAATGTTTATTGAAGGGTTTTGAAGCTGGTTGGCACGAGTGCCGGAAGAGTTTTTCACTGTGAACCTCGGGTTGGCCCCGCAGCGGCGCCGGCCGTCCAGGCAGTGCGCTGTGCACCGGGTGTGCTGGACCGGCTACGAGTGGGCAGCAGCAGGGGCAGGAGTAATGAAGGTGTTTTCGGCAGGGCGCGGAGCGCGCACGAATTCTGCAATCATCAGGTCCACCTCCCCCGCACGAAGTTCAATGCCAGACTGGCTGCCGCCGGACAGAATGTCCGGGACTCCCCCAGAATAGCCAGCCGCAAGCCGGCTGGCTAGGGAATTTACTCCGGAATTGAGTTCAGCTTGCCGTTGACCGGCCGCTCCCGGAACAGCCGCAGCGCGGCGTCCACCAGGGACACCCTGTTGAGCGAACCGATGTCGGCCAGCGGTATCCACGCGGCGTGCGTGGTGGTGCCGTTCTCTTCGTGGGTGAGTTCCCCGCCCATCACCCTGGCCTCATAGACGAGGCGGAGGGCCTGGAAGTCGCGCTCCGCCCCGTCCAGCCGCGAACCTGCCGGCCAGTGGCCGACGTCGATCCCCAGCATCGGCCCGATTTCGGCGTGGTAGCCCGTCTCCTCAAAGACCTCGCGGATGCAGCCGTCCACCGGGTGCTCGGCCAGGTCCAGCCCGCCGCCGGGCAGCGTCCAGCCCTCCTTGCCGTCCTGCTTCCAATACGCCAGGAGGATGGCACTGTCGCGGATGATCACGGCGTAGGCGGCGGGGCGGGTGTCGAAGAGAACGGTCATGGCTCCAGCGTAGCCCCGTGCCATCCGAGTGCCGGCGGAACGGACGACGGCGCTGCCGGGCTGCCGCTGCAGCCCCGGCTGCAGCTGTGGGTCATGTTGCCGACCGGGAACGGGACGGGTCTCCGGCCTTCAAGCAGCACCGCGGGATGCGCACGGTTTCCCGGTCCTGTTTCTCAGGCCTGCTGACGGACCAGCAGGGGAACGCCAAAGACGGGGTCCTGCTCCAGGATCCGCACGTCGCTGACCCCCGCCGCGGCCAGATGTTTCCGGAACGACTCCTGGAGCCGGACAACGTTCATGCCCAGCCCGCTGCCCAGAATGACCGGCCCGTCCAGCTCCAGCTGCCGGAGGACCTGGGCGGCCATGTCGGCCAAGTCTTTGCCTGCCTGGTCTATCAGGCTACGGCTGACGCCGTGGCCGGCGTCGGCCGCCTCCACCACCAGCCGGGCCTGCTGCGCCCAGAAGCGGCGGCCCGTGTCCGGGGAGTGGAAGAGCGCGATCAGCTTGTTCGGGTCATCGGTCTTGCAGGAATCCAGCAGCGCCCGGGTCAGCTCGTCCGGGTCCTGTCCCTGGTTCATGCGCCGCAGGCTGTGCCGCACGGCCTCCCGGCCCAGCCAGTAGCCGCTGCCTTCATCACCCAGAAGGTAGCCCCAGCCGCCGGCCCGCGCCTCGGCGCCGCCGTTCGTGCCCCAGGCCGCCGAGCCGGTGCCCGCAATGACTGCGACGCCGGTGCTGGCGCCGCCGGCCGCGAGCAGGAGCCGGGAGTCATGGACCACGGTGATCCGGGCACCGGGGGCGTGCGGCTCGATGAGGGCGGCAAGGGCGGCGGCGTCCTCATCGGTGTCGATCCCGCCGGCCCCGGCGTAGACCTGTGCCACCGGTCCGCTGCCGATCTTGGCGAAAAGCTCCGCGAGATGCGCGGCGGCTACCGAACGGCTGACGTTCTGCACGTTGGCGCTTCCCACGCTCTCGTCGGCTACCGGTTCTCCCTGCTCGAAGCGGACGCCCCTGGTCTTGGTGCCGCCGATGTCGAGACCGATCACGACGCCGTCGGGCTGGGTGGCACCGGAATCAGCACCGGACGAGGCCGCACGGGATGGGGCTGCACCTAACGAAGCTGCATTGGACGAGGCAGCGTTGGACGAACCGGGGGCCGCACCGGATAGGTTGTCAGAGTTAGTCACCTGAATAGATTACTGATTAGCCCCCAAGGAGCCGGCCATGCCCCACGCCGAGATCGATACCCGCATCGTTGCAGCACCCATGGCAGGCGGGACGTCCACACCCGGCTTTGTCCAGGCCGTCCACCGCGCCGGTGGGCTGGGCTTCCTCGCTGCGGGCTACAAGAGCGCGGACGCCGTCAGCACCGAGATCCGCGCCTGCCGGGATGCCGGAGCCAGGTTCGGCATCAACGTTTTTGTCCCCGACCATGCACAGCTGAACCCCTCCCCCGACGCCGTGGCCGCGCTGGAGGAGTACCGGAGCAGTCTTGGCCAGGACGCCGCACGCTACGGCGTGGCCGTGCCGCCCCTCGTGCTTGACGACGACGATGCCTGGCAGGCCAAGATCGACCTGCTGTTGGAAAACCCCGTCGAACTGGTCAGCTTCGCGTTCGGGCTGCCCGATTCCGTAGTTGTTAAGGCGCTCCGGAAGGCGGGGTCAACCGTCCTGGCCACGGTCACCAGCCGCGCCGAGGCCGAGCTGGCAGCCGGGCGCGGCCTCGATGGTCTCGTCGTCCAGCACGGCAGTGCCGGCGCCCACTCCGGCGCCTTCCTGCCCGCGCAGCAGGGCGGCATGCCGCCGTCGACGGCTGACCTGATCCGGGACGTGGCGGCCGCCGTCGACCTTCCCCTGATCGCGGCCGGCGCGGTGTCCGATGCCGCCGCCGTCAGATCGGTCATCGCGGCCGGAGCGGTTGCCGCCCAGGTGGGGACGGCGCTGCTGCGGACGGACGAAAGCGGCGCGCGGCAGCTGCACAAAGACGCCCTGGGCGATGAGCGTTTCGCCGAAACAGCACCCACCCGCGCCTTCACCGGCCGCTACGCCCGGGCACTCGTCAATGAGTTCGTCCGCGACCACGGGGACGCCCCCGAGGGCTACCCCGCCATCCACCACCTGACCGCCCCTATCCGCGCGGCAGCGGCCGCCGCCGGCGACCGGGAGCGGCTGAATCTGTGGGCGGGCAAGGGCTGGCGCTCGGCCAGGACGGGACCCGTGGCGGACGCGGTAGGCGCTCTCCTGGACGTCTGAGCCCCGCACCAGGACGCGGTAGCAAGGGGCCCGGCGGCAACGGCCCGGTCAGGCGCCCGACCGGGCCCGGACCAGCCCCGCCAGCAGAGCCGGACCCTCGTCCAGCACCAGCTCCCGGAAGAGGCGCACGGCGTCCGGTTCGCCCTCCCGCACGCTGCGGCGCTCCCGCCAGGCCAGGCCGATCTCGCGGTATGCCAGTTCCGATTCCAGCGCGATTTCGACCCAGCCCAGGTCGCCGGTGTCCGCCGTGACGCCGCGGCCCGGACCGCTGCCGCCCTCCGGCGGAAGGATGCTCACGCCCAGCCCGGCGGACACCAGGCCGCGCGCGGTGTGTGAATCCTGGCTTTCAAAGGCGATCCGCGGCCGGAAGCCGGCTTCCCGGAACAGGGCATCCGTCAGCGAGCGCAGCCCGTAGCCGGATCCGAGCGCCACGAAAGGGTCTTTCCGGATCTCGGCCATGCTCACCGACTTCCGCTCCGCCAGCGGGTGCCGGTGGTGCACCACGAGCCGCAGCGGCTCCCGGTACAGCGCGGCGGAGCCGATGGTCCTGCCGGCGGGCGCCACGGGTGCGGTCAGGGCTAGATCGGCGGCGCCGGAGGAGAGTTCCGCCAGGCAGCTGTCGCGGGAGCCCTGGCTGAGATCGAACTCGGCCTGCGGATAGCGGTTCCGGAACGCACTGATGAGCAGCGGCAGCGTCGCCTCGCCGAACGTGTGCTGGAAGGTCACGGCGATCCGGCCGCGCACCACCTCGGACTCGTGCCGGACAAGGTCCAGGCCGGCGCGGAACTCGGCGAGCGCCGACTCCACATAAGGCAACAGCGTCGTGGCTGCAGGAGTCAGCCGCACTCCCCTGCCGTCCCGGACGAGCAAATCGGTCCCCACCACGGCGCTGGCGCGCGCGAGGGCGCGGCTGACGGTCGACTGCGGAACGCCCAGCAGCTCGGCGGTCTCGGTGATGTGCTGTGTCCGCCCCAGCTCCGCCAGCAGCGGCAGAATCGGCAGCAGCTGCACCAGCTGCCTGTGCTCGATGTCCAAGGTTTTCCTCCCTCAATCAATCCGCTTCAGCATGAATTATCAATGAATCATGCATTGGATGCTAGGTCAGCATGGATCTACGCTGAAGGCATGCCATCGCCCCACGAGCACCCCCCCGGAAGTTCGCCGAGCCAGTCCCGGCCATCGGTACGCAGCGGGTGGAACGGCCACCCGAAGGGTTCACAGGCCTACGGCAGGATCCTGGCTGGCCTGGCGTTCGCCGGCGTGGCCACTTTCGCGCAGCTCTATTCCACCCAGGCAGTGCTCCCCGTCATGGCGGCAGAGCTGCGGGTGAGCGCCGCGGAGGCCGCACTGACCATTTCGCTGGCCACCGTGGGACTCGCCGTCACCGTCATCCCCTGGTCGTTCCTCGCCGACCGGATCGGAAGGGTAAAGGCCATGACGTGGGGCATCTGCCTGGCCACGGCACTGGGACTGCTGGTGCCGCTGGCCCCGTCCTTCCCCGTCCTCCTCGGCCTCCGGATGCTGGAAGGCATGGCTCTGGGCGGCATTCCGGCCATCGCGATCGCCTACCTGAACGAGGAGATCGACCGGGCGCACGCCGCCGTCGCCGCGGGCAGCTACGTCGCGGGCACCACGCTGGGCGGACTCGCCGGCAGGCTGGTGGCCGGACCGGCGGGGGAACTGTGGGGTTGGCGCGCCGCCGCGCTTGCCGTCTCCGTCCTGGCCACCGTAGCCGCCGTGCTCTTCCTGGTCCTCATCCCCAAGGCCCGCGGCTTCAGCCCCGCCCGCGGGATAGGCCTCCGCGGTGCCGCCAGGACCCTGTCCGGCCATCTGGCCAACCCGCGGTTGGTGGCACTCTACGTGCAAGCCTTCCTGCTGATGGGCGGTTTCGTGGCCGTCTACAACTATCTCGGGTTCCGGCTCTCCGGCGAACCGTTCAGCCTTCCCGCCACGCTCATCAGCCTCATCTTCCTGGCCTACCTGTCGGGTACCGTGACCTCGCGCTGGGCCGGCGCCCTGACGCAGCGCTTCGGCCGGCGCACGGTGCTGCTGGCCGGCATTGCGGTGATGGCGGCAGGCCTGGCCCTCACGCTCACCCAGATGCTGATGCTGATACTTGCCGGCCTCATCGTTTTCACCGGCGGCTTCTTCGCGGCCCACAGCATCGGCGCAGGCTGGACCGGAGCCATCGCGCAGACCGGCCGGGCCCAGGCAGCGTCGCTGTACAACCTCGCGTACTACCTCGGTTCCAGCATCCTGGGCTGGGCAGGGGGACTGGTATTCCAGTCACTCGGCTGGCAGGCACTGGCCACCGCCGTCATCATCCTGGGATGCACGACGGCGGTGATCACCGCCGTCGTGCATCCCACTTCCGGCCGCCAACGGCAGCAGCGCTGGCAGGACGAGGCAAGCCTCCAGCACTCCTGAATAATTCGCCGCTGAACCGAACGGCGAGCCTGCAGATGTTCGGAAGTGCCGCCCGCCCGTGAATGTCTTGGCCGCATTGGCGCCGCTAAGATGAACGGAGGACACTTCAGGAGGATCCGTGAGCAGCAACCCGAAGAATATTCGGCCGGCGGCGGGGCACGAACCGCTCGACGCCATCGATGAGCGGCTGTTGGCGGCCCTGGTGGACGACGCCCGGATTTCCAACAAGCAGCTCGCGGAGCTGGTGGGCATCGCCCCCTCCACCGCCCTCATGCGCACCCGCGCACTCTCGGACCGGGGCATCATCCAGGGATTCGAGGCAAAACTGAGCCTTTCCGCGATCGGCCGATCAGTCCAGGCCCTGATCGCCGTCCGGCTCCGCGCCCACGACCGCGAGCAGATCGACCGGTTCACCTCCCGCGTCCCCAAGCTGCCGGCCGTCCTGTCGACCTTCCACACGTCGGGCTCGGTTGACTATCTGCTGCACATCGCGGTCGCCACCACCGAGGACCTGCGGGACTGGGTTCTGGACAACCTCGCCACCGACCCCGTGGTGGGCCACACCGAAACCACCTTGGTGTTCGACCACATGCAGGGCAACCACGGGCCACTGCCGGACCAGGACTGACCTGACTTTACCTGGGGCTAACCAGCCCGCCGGAGCCGGTCGTCGCCGTTAGCGGCGGGGAAGCAGCAGACCCGAATGCGCTGCGCCGAGTATGTCGCCCCGGAGGAGGGCCAACTCGTCCCGGCGACGTGCGGCCTCACGCCGCTGCCGGACGGTTTCCTCCGGAATAACCCTGCGCCGCTCTGCCCACGCCACCATGCCGGCGCCGACACGGACCGCCACAGCTTCAAGGACAGAGGCACGGCGGTAGCCGGAGACGGACTGGTTGAGCGATAGAGCACTCATGGCTCTTTCCTTTCGGGACTCGTTGACTGTTTTGTGCTGCTGGATTCTGCTTGGGCGGGCTTCTGCATCTTGCGCTGGCCGCGGGTGCCCGCGGATGCGGGGACACCGAGGATCGGGAAGGCGTTGAAGTGGATCTGCACCGGCCGGGCGCCCTCCTGCTCCACCTCGCCGCGGATCTCCTCCAGCAGCCGGTAGGAGTAGGCCTCCATGGCCCGCGTGTATGCGCCCAGTTGCTCCTCGTTCATCCGCACGTTGGCGGTGCTGACCGTCGCCGCTTCCAGCCAGTCTCGGTTCAGGGTGTCCGCCCCGTGCGCCATGAAATCAGCGAGCACGGCCTGGCGGCGGTGCTCGAACTCCCGGTTGACCAGCCGCGACGCTTCCTGGGTGGCGGGGGAACTGGCAAGCTCAGGGGACGACACCTCGATGGCCCCGCGCGGCCGTTCCCACCACCGCTCCCGCGCCGTTCCCTTTCCCTCCACCTCCCGGACGAAGTCGTGCTTGGCCAACTGGCGCAGGTGATAGCTTGTGGAACCGCTGGACTCCCCCAGCAGCTCGCCGAGGCTGCACGCCGTCTGCGCGCCGTACCGTGACAGCATTTCCAGGATCTGGACCCGCAGCGGATGGGCCAGGGCCTTGAGGGAGGCCGGGTCCATCTTCCGGACGGGGTACGGCAGTTCCTGCACGCCTGGGGTTTCGGTGCTGGGCTTCGTGGCCATACGCCAAGGCTACTCTTGCAAAGATTTCTTTGCAACGGTTATTTTGCAAACAATTCTTTGCAACCGTTTCTTTGTAAGAAGCCTGCTATGGCGACGGCGACGGGGCCTGTTGCCGTCGCTGCCCCCGGCCCGGTTCCTGCGCCGCTACCGCCGGAGGCTGTGGCGCCAGGTGACCGCCGCCAGCAGCCCCGCCGCGCAGGCACAGCCAGTAACGAATCCGGCGACGGCCGCGTCGAGTCCGTAGGCCGCCGTCGCGAATCCCAGCCCCACCACGGGGACGGCGCTGCCGAGGTAGGTGATCACATAGACGGTACTGATGATCTGCGCGTGCCTGGACGCCTCCACCTTGCTGGCCACGTCATTGAAAACGGTCCGGAACGCAACTCCCTGCCCGGCGCCCGCGGCCACGCTCGCCGCCACCAGCAGCCACGGGTTGCCGGCGGCAGCCGCGGCGGCGATGAGCGCCACCGCGCCGCCCAAGACGGCCAGCCCTGCCGGCACAGCGAACCTGCTGCGGACGGCGATCAGCTGGCTCAGGGCGGACGCGTCGAGGGTGAGCCCGGCGAGCAGTCCGATCAGCGGCCGGGAATCGGTGCCGATGATCTTCGCGAAATAGCTTGGCGCGAGGGACAGGCAGAAGCCGAAGACGGCAAAGCTGAGGAAACCGACGGCCGCCGCCAGCCAGAAGGCGCCGCGGGCCTCGCTGGACACCGTCGGCCGGCGGGGGGCCAGGGCCTTCAGCGGGCGATGGCCTGCAGCAGGCTTGATGGCGGGGCGGGCGCGCAGCAGGTAGAGCGGGACCAGCAGGGCCGCCAGGAAGATCGAATGGATGAGGTAGGGCGTGGTGGTGGAGCCGGGCAGGAGGGAGAGGACCCCGCCGATCGCGGGGCCGGCCGCCACTCCCCCGGCCGAGGCCAGCAGGGTGAAGCGGGACGCCCACTCGGGGCGCTCCGGCAGCAGCTCACGCAGGGCTGCCGAGCTCGCCCCCGTGGCCAGGGCAACGGCAATGCCCTGGAGTGCCCGGCCGCCGCACAGCCCGGCAAGGCTGTCCGCGTTCGCAAAGACCAGGCCGCCCGCGAGCCCCGTCAGCACGGCAAGGAGGAGGGCGGCACGGCGGCCGATGTGGTCGGACCAGTGCCCGGCGAGCATGAGCGTGGCCACGAGCGCCAGGACGTAGGCAGCGAACGCGACCGTGATGCCCACGGAACTGATGCCCAGCCGCACCTGCAGCAGCGGATACAGCGGGGTCGCCAGGTTCGCGCCCACCAGGAGCGTGAAAATGACGACGCCGGCCATGGCGAGCCGTGAGGTGGTGGACGCATCCCAGCCCCAGCGGGTGGCCGCAGCCGGACGCATTCGAAGTTCGCTAAAGACGGTCATGCCCGTGCCCTTGCCTGTGTGTCCGCTGAGCCTGCCCCTTGTGGGGGCGGCCCGCACGGATGGAATTCTGGTACCTAAAGAATGCGGCAACTGTGCGTACCCGGTGCGTTGATCTGTGGGAATATTGAGCAAAACCATCAATCTTTGGCCGGATTCATGAACCGGAGTGACGATTTGAACACCTTGGACCCCACGGATCTGAAGATCCTGCTCGAGCTGATCCGCGACCCCCGGGTCCAGATCGGCGAGCTGAGCGAAAAACTGGGCATCGCGCGGAACACTGCCCAGTCGCGCGTGCGCCGGATGCTGCGCTCCGGCATCCTGCACGACGGCGGCCGCGAGATCGACCTTGAAGCGGTGGGCTACGACGTCGTTGCCTTTGTGACGATCGAAGTGACCCACCGGGAGCTCGACGGCGTGATCGCCGCCTTGCGGCTCATCCCCCAGGTCCTCGAAGTGCACGAAATCTCCGGCAGGGGCGACGTCTGGTGCCGGGTGGTGGCCACCGACACGCATAACCTGCAGGCCGCGCTGCGCTCGATCCTGCGCATCAAGGGCGTGATCCGCACCGAGACTGTGCTGGCCCTCCACACGCACATCCCCTACCGGACCGAGCCGCTGATCAGCCGCCTCGTTCAGTCGGCAGGAGTTCAGTCGGCAGGAGTTCAGTCGGCAGGAGTTCAGTCGGCAGGTGCTCAGTCGGCAGGAGCTCAGTCGGTTCCGGCGTCTGCGCCGCTGCGGCCGGAATAGGATTCGAGGATGGATTGGCTCTCTTACTTCCTTCAGGTCAACTGGCTTGCCGTGCTTCTTGCCTTCATCGCGAGCATGGCCATCGGCTTCGTCTGGTACCTGCCCGCTGTGCTTGGCAAGCGGTGGATGGAGGCCGTGGGCAAGACGGAAGATGACCTGAGGAACTCCGAGGGCGGCGCCGGAATCTGGATTCCCATGATGGCAGCCGCGGCCCTGACAGCCATCCTCCTCGCCGTCCTGATCGGCAAGCTCGGACTGGACAGCGCGCTGGCCGGGGGATGGTTCGCTTTTGTTCTGGCAGTGGTGTTCCGTGTTGGCGGCCATGTAATCCACAACGGCTTCGCGGGACGCCCTGCTGCGGTGACGCTGATCGACTCCGGCCATGATGTCCTCGCGGTGACGGCCGCCGGAGCCATCATCGGCGCCCTGTCCTAACCTAGCCCCAGTGTCCTGACCCAACGCGATGCCCTTCCCCAAACAGACGGAGACCTGCACACCGTGACCATCATCGACAACGCCGTCTACGTGGACGGGGTCCGCACCGCGGAGCCCGAAAACCTGGAACAAACGTTTGAAACGCTTGGCAGCCACGGCGGAATGGCGTGGATCGGCCTGTACCGGCCCTCGAAAGCCGAGATGGCCGCCGTCGCCGAGGAGTTTGGCCTGCACGACCTGGCCGTCGAGGACGCCATCTCGGCCCATCAGCGGCCGAAGCTGGAGCGCTACGGAGCCAGCCTTTTCACCGTGCTGAGGCCGGCCCGGTACCGCGATGACACCGAAACCGTGGAATTCGGTGAGCTCCATATATTTGTCGGCACGAACTTCGTGGTGACGGTCCGGCATGCCGAGATGTCCGGCGTCGGGCAGGTACGCCGCCGCCTGGAGTCCCGGCCGGACCTCCTCCGCCACGGGCCCCCCGCGGTGCTTTACGCACTCCTGGACCAGGTGGTGGACGACTATGCCCCCGTGGTGGCCGGGCTGGAGAACGACATCGACGAGATCGAGGACCAGCTGTTCTCCGGGGACTCCGCGGTGTCCCGCCGTATCTATGAACTCGCGCGCGAGGTCATCCAGTTCCAGCGGGCCATCCATCCGTTGCCGGCCATGATGCAGGAGCTCAATCAGGGATTTGACGGCTTCGCTGCCGACGACGAGCTCCAGCACAATCTCCGGGACGTCGAGGACCACGCGGAACGGGTGATTTCGCGGGCCGATTCGTTCCGCGACATCCTGCAGAACGCGCTGACCCTGGACGGCACGCTGACGGCCAACCGGCAAAATGAGGCCAGCGCGCAGCAGAACGAGCAGGTAAAGAAGATCTCGTCCTGGGCGGCCATCTTCTTCGCCCCGTCCTTCGTGGCCGGTGTGTACGGCATGAACTTTGACCACATGCCTGAGCTGCACTGGGCCTACGGCTATCCCATGGCCATACTGCTGATGGCCGCCACAGCATCCCTGATGTATCTCATCTTCAAAAAGAAGGGCTGGCTCTAGTGGCCGGTTTTCAGCGTGGTCTGGTCATCACGCCCGGCTCGGAGCGGCAGCTGGGCGCGTGCGGGCTCTTCAGGCCTTCGCCATCCCAGCGGGACGTGCTGGCCCTGCCCACCGGTCCTCTGGCGGTCAAAGGGGCCGACCCGGACATCCTGTGGGTGGGATTCGCCGAGCTGTGCAGCGGGTCGAGGACGACGTCGGACTATCTTCTGCTAGCGGAGCGGTTCCCGGCCTGGGTGGTGGACGGCATACCCGCACCTTCTCCAGAGTCCGCGGCCGGCAAGGCTGACTGGCAGCGGTTCCAGGCTTTGCTCGACGTCCTCCACGGGCAGGACATCACCCCGTTCCTCATCCTGCCGGGACCGCTTGGCGGCCCCTTTGGTGAGCCGGAGGGCAGCGCTCCCGGGGAACTGGGCGCCGTCCTGTCGCGTATCGGAGAGCGGCTCTCCATGCTTCGCCGGATCGAGTCAGACGAGCAGTTGGCGGATGAGCAGTCCGGCGGCTGCTAGCACGGGCCGTAATCAGTCCGTCCCGGTCCGGCTGCGTCTGCTTACAATCGATTGACATCCACTACTGAGGGAAACATGAAGAAACTCACTACTGCCCTGCTCGCCGCCGGGTTCATCCTCTCCGCTTCCGCCTGCGCCGCACCGCAGCTCACCACGGCACAAACCTGCGACCGGATCCGGACGGTTGTCTCGAACCCCACGAACTCCGTGGGCAAGACCGGCATGACCCGCCTGGCCAACCAGATCCGTCCCATCGAGGCAGTGTCCTCGGACGAACTGCAGCCCGCGCTGCAGGCCATCCTGGAATACACGGACGAGTCCGCCAAGGAAACCCCTGACCAGGCGAAGCTCACCGAGCTGAAGGCCGGCTACGAGCAGGCCGGCAGCACCTACAGCAAGTTCTGCGGCGGCCAGTAGCCCGCATCTCTTCCACGCCTGGCGGCCACGGACAGGACACTCCTCCTGCCCGCGGCCGCCTTTTGCCTTGGCAGAACATAAAAGGCAGCTCCAAGCTTGGGAATACCTTGGGCGTGCGGCGTGAAACCCCTCATTATGGGGGTAGAAGCGAAGCCTGGCTCTCAGGTGGTTCCGGCGTTTCATAGCTTTCGCGCCGCAGACTGTTCGTGTCCCTGAAGCAGAAGGTAGCCGCGAACCGTCGCTTCAGAATGCCGGGTCCGGAACGCATTCCCCCCATGTACCCCGGACCCGGCGGACAATTACCTGGGGCGGACAATTACCTGAGGCGGACATTCACCCGAGCCGGACAATCACCCGACCCGGCCGGGAACTACGGGAGCTCACCGCCCCTGACGCCAAGCTGTGGCTGCCCGGATGAACGCTGACGAACTCTTGATCCGAACCTGCGACGACAGTGTCGGGTTCTTGAGCTGCGTCCCGGACCATTTTGTTGAGTATCGCAGGACAGCGTGGACAACTGGATGAGGTGGCTGCATGGCGGAGGACCCGGACGCGGGCCAGGACCTTCCGGTCCTGGACGACGGTGCGCTGCAGAACCTCACGGACGAAGCCGGGGAGGACGCTGCACAGAAGTTCATGGAGGAGTATCTGGTGATGCTTCCCGTGCGGGCGGCCAAGATCTTCAAGGGCCTGACCCGCGGCGATACGGAGACGACTCTGGAGGCCATCATCAGCCTGAGGGTCAGCTCCGGGATGGCCGGCGCGCAGCGCCTTCAGGCATACTGCGCCAGCCTGGAGAGCGCGCTGAAACACGGGCACAACCCGGACATGACGGCAGTGAAGGCCGTGCTGTTCGCCAACATCCGGCAGGTAGTCCGCGAAGCGTCCCGGCGCGGCCATCTGCCGCCCAAGTCGCACGGTTCTTCAGGCTCATGAGGTGCAGCCGCTGATTCTGCAACCAAAAACACCCCCCGCAGACCGGGGTGTAACCGTGGAGCTAAGGGGATTCGAACCCCTGACCTCTTCGATGCGAACGAAGCGCTCTACCAACTGAGCTATAACCCCGTGGCGCCGTTTTCCGAAGGAACTCCAACGCCGGTTTCCCTAGGCTACAAATTTTCTCGCCGGTTTGCCAACCAGGCCTCAAATGTTGTGTCTCCGTAACGTTGGTCCAGCGCCAGGTTCCGTCCTTCGCGCAGAAATCTGCCCGTCGATCCCGGCAGCGGCAGTTCGGTTACGAAGCCCCGGGCGCCGGTTATCCGCTTCCAGGTGCCGGCCAGCGATCGCATGCCCAGCATCTCCGGCCCTCCGACCGTCTGCAGCGTGTGGGAACCACCGGAGGGCGGTGCCAGCGCCGCTGCGAGCAGTGCCGACGCCACGTCGGCCGGCGAGATGGTCTGGAACCGGGCGCCCTTGATCACCGGGACAAGCCCAACGCGGGAACCCGCGGCGAAAATCCCCGCCAGCAGGCTGTGGAACTGCGTAGCCCGCACGGTGTGGGTCTCCAGCGGGGAACTCGCGTACGCGCGCTCCTTGTCCGCCTTTGACCGGTAATAGGAGAGAGTGCTCTGGTCACAGTTGACGATGGACAGCTGGACGGCGCGGGTAACGCCCGACGCCGCGGCTTCGCCGAGCAGCAGTGCACCGCCGGACGCATAGTGCTTCAGGGCTTTGCCGGTCCGTGCTTCAAGGCAATCGATCACGACGCCGGCACCCGCCAGCGCTTCCGGCACACCTTCTCCGGTGGTGACGTCCGCCCGGAAGTAGGCGGCGCCGTTGTAATACTCCCGGGCACCCGGAACCGGCGGGTTCCGGGTCAGAACGGCGACGCCGTGCCCCAGGTCAAGTGCCTGGCGCACCACCTCCCGGCCGGCTTCGCCGGTGCCGCCGGCAACGCAGATGCGGACCACTAGTGTGACGCCCGGTGCAGCACCGACTGCCGGTTAGGCGCGGCGGCGCTGCAGGACGTCATCAAGGTTGCTCAGCGCGCTCTGGGCCTTGGTCAGCGGCTTGGCGGGCGCGACGTTCGCGGAGGCAGCGGGCGGAGCGGCCGCCGGCCCCTGCTTGAGTGAGGGCTTGCCCACAGACTTGGGGGCTTCCGGCAGCGCCAGCGGCTCGGGTGCCGGGCGCTCGGCCTTGGCCGCTTCAACATAGGTCGGCTTGGGAACTTCCACAGGCTCCCAGCTGGAGTCGGGCGATGCGGTCTGGCCCTGTGCCGGGGCTGAGGCGCTTTCGTCGCCGGCCGCAAGGGCAACAGCCAGCGCCGCCTCGCGGAGTTCGACTGCCGTCAAGGGCTTGGGCTTCGGCGCCTCTGCCTCGGCATCGAAAAGTGTATTTTCCCGGGGCTTCGCAGGCTCGGGGGCGGGTGCCGCCTCAGCGGGACGCTCGGCAGCTGACTCCCGGCCGGCGGGTGGGCCCATGGCCGCCCTGAACGCGGCACTGACTTTCCTGCGGCGGTCGCGGACAGCCAGTCGCCGCAAAACCACGACGGCAACAGCGCCGGTCAGGAACGCCACGGCCGGAACCCAGGGGTTGCCGAGCCCAAACAGCCGAAGAACTCCGGCCACGATGGCAGTCAGGAAGGACAGCAACCCAACGAACGCGATGGCCGTCCGTCCGTAGCGGATCCGAAAGGCACCGGTCCCCTTGGCGGCAGGCCTGCTGCCGGACGGAGCCGGGGTGAGGCCTGTAGCTGGTTCGCTGCTCTTCCTGGTGTCCATGCGTTTCTCCTGCTGGGCGGCCATATACACGACCCCTCCGGCTTGCGGGTTTGCAGTTTCGGCGTCGACGCTGTCCAGCGTCAGGTCACCGGCAGCCTGGAACTGATGCCGGCCGTTGCGGAGCACGTAAGGGGCCACCCAAACGATCCAGAGCGCAACAGCAGCCACAAGGATGACTGAGCTGCTAAGGGGGAAGTCCACACACAAAACCGTATGAGGAATGTTCGGGCTCTTGTGGCATTCGTCTCGGTGTGTCGCGGCCCGGCTTCAAATCAATGGACTTATGCGTGGAACCCGGCCCTGACCAGCGGCTCTGTCCGTTGACGGTCAGGCAGGCCGGACCCGCAGCCAGCGGCTGAGAAGCCCTTCAGGAATTTCCTCCGAAGTCAGTGCGAAGGAGCGGTGGTCCGCCCATTCCCCGTTGATGTGCAGGAAGCGCGGGCGGTAGCCCTCGTCCCTGAAACCGAGCTTTTCCACCACGCGCAGGCTTGGGCCGTTTTCGGGCCGTATGTTGATTTCCATCCGGTGCAGGCCAAGGGTCCCGAAACAATGGTCCGTGGCCATCGCCACCGCCGTGGGGGCGATCCCGTGGCCGGCGCGGTTCTGGTCCACCCAGTAGCCGAGCGTCGCCATCATGGCGGATCCCCACACAATGGAGGAGACCGTCAACTGTCCCACGATGACCGGGTCACGGTGCCCGGGTGTCCACTCCGCGATCACAAAGGGCAGCGCCGTCGCCTGGGCCGCCTGGGTGTTCAGGGACCGGACCATCTGCCGGTAATCGGGCAGGGCCCCGCCCGGGATCGGGTTGGAGGCCTCCCAGGGCGCCAGCCAGTCGCTGTTGCGGGAACGGACCTCAGTCCATTCCTTTCGGTCCCGGTACCTGATAGGCCGCAGGACAAGGTCCCCGCATTCCAGCGTGACCGGCCAGATGTGGCTGACCCTCATGAAGGGCTATTCGGACAAACGGGCGGCAACCTGCGGAAGCCACTCACGCAAACCGGGTCCGAGATCGTCGCTGTCGATGGCGAGCTCCACGCAGGCCTTCAGGTAGCTGAGCTTGTCCCCGGTGTCGTAGCGGCGGCCGCGGAAGACCACACCGTATACGCCGCCGCCTTCGCCGTCCCTGCTGGCCAGCTCCTGCAGGGCGTCCGTCAGTTGGATCTCCCCGCCGCGGCCGGGTTCGGTCTTTTCCAGCACATCGAACACATCGGGGTGGAGCACGTAGCGGCCGATGACGGCCAGATTGGACGGCGCCTCGTCGACGTCCGGCTTCTCCACCAGCTTGTTGATCTTGACGAAGCCTTCGCCCTCAAGTTCGGAGATGTCAGCGCAGCCATAGGCACTGATCTGGGACGGCTCCACCTCGATGAGGGCCACCACCGAACCGCCGGTCTTGGCCTGCACGTCGATCATGACGCTGAGCAGTTCGTCACGGGCATCGATGAGGTCGTCACCGAGGAGAACGGCGAACGGCTCGTAGCCCACGTGCTGGCGCGCACGCAGCACCGCGTGGCCCAGGCCCTTGGGGTCACCCTGGCGGACGTAGTGGATGTCGCCCAGGTTGCTCGCTGCCTGGATCGATTCCAGCTTTGCTGTGTCGCCCTTGGCCTCCAGCGTCGCCTCGAGGGCCGGGACGCGGTCGAAGTGGTCCTCGAGCGCACGCTTGTTGCGTCCGGTGATCATCAGGACGTCGCTCAGGCCCACGTTGACGGCCTCCTCGACGACGTACTGGATGGCCGGCTTGTCAACCACCGGCAGCATCTCCTTGGGCATGGCCTTGGTGGCAGGCAGGAACCTGGTGCCGAGCCCAGCAGCGGGGATTACGGCCTTGCGGACTGAACAATTAGTGGTAGTCACTGGTCTAATCTATCCGAGGGAACATTCATACGGTAAATGCTTCCGGCAGCGGCCCGGCCGCCTGCCGCCGCGACAAAGGATGACATCCATGCCAACAGGGACCATGCCGTCGAAGGACGTGATCCGTTCGCAGCACCGGCAGATCCGAGCCACGATGACAGCAACAGACCTCGCAAAGGCCGGCGACGGCATAGCCACCCATGGCCTTCCCTGGGCCGAGGCCATCGCCGCGGGCAAGCAGGCCATCTTCACCGCCTACCTCGGCGTCGATTACGAACCGCCAACCCTTCCCCTGCTGCATGCCTTGCATGAGGCGGGCCACAGCATCCTGCTCCCGGTCTGCGAACCGGACCGGGAGCTCAGCTGGGTGTTCTGGACCCCGGACAGCGAGTTCGTCCGCAGCAGGTATGCGCCCATTCAGGAACCGGCCGGTGAGCGCCACGGCTTGGACACGGTGCGGACTGCCGCCGGAATGTTCATGCCGGCAACGGCGGTGGACCGCAGCGGCAACAGGATCGGACAGGGCGGCGGCTATTACGACAAGTTCCTGGCCGCAGCCAATGCCGGCGGGCTGCACCTTCCGAAGGCTGCCATCATCTACGACTCCGAACTTCTGCCCGCCCAGACCATTCCTGCGGAAGACTTCGACCGCCCCGTCGAAGCAGTGCTCATGCCCTCCGGTCTGGTAGCCTTCGCGTGACCTCGCCCGGGCGGGGTGCTAGAATTGGCACTCAGGCCCTGCGACTGCTAATGGAGTCATTTCCGCCGCGGTGATCCGTCAAGGAGAAACCGGGAAATGAAGCCAGGCAGCACGGGACCTGTCGTTTGTCCAAGAGGAGGATCTACAGTGCCCACGTATGCCTATGCCTGCAAGGATTGCAGCCATGCCTTCGACATCGTGCAGTCTTTCACCGACAGCACTCTGACGTCCTGCCCCGAGTGCCAGGGCACGCTGCGCAAGAAGTTCAACAGCGTCGGCGTTGTCTTCAAGGGCTCGGGCTTCTACCGGACTGATTCGCGCGATTCCAAGGGAAGCACCGTTTCGCCCACCCCCGCTGCGTCAACGCCGGCCGCCCCTGCGGCTTCCTCATCCGCTGCCTCATCCGCTGCCCCGGCAGCTGCAGCCGCGAGCTAAACGAGTTTCCGCGGCACCTGCCGCCATTAAGCTCCGAGAGTCCGGCCGGGTTTACCCCGGCTGGACTCTTTTGCTTCCGCGGGCACTCCCGGGGGTTCAACGGTCCGTTCGCACTGGGGCTGGGCAGGACGACGGCGGCGGCCGGCTTGGGGGCTCGAGTCTCTGTTTGCGCGTGCGGGCAATCTTCCGGTGACTGGGCGGCTTTTCCACATACGGCTGACCGTACCTGTTGTGCGCCACGGAACGGCCCGTAGCGTGGCGGCATGCCAGCTACCGGAATCTTCCCCGCAAGGGCATCGCGCCCGGCCGTTCGTCCTGCGCGCCGCAGCACACTTCCCGGTTCCGCCGCCCGTCCCCGCCCGCGCGGAAGGCGCCTCGCCCGGTGGCTGAACCGCAACCGGCGCCTTGCCGTGGCACTCCTCCTCTGCGCGGCCGCCGGGATCGCCGTCCACCAGCTCACTCCTACCCCCGCCCGGACCGTGGGCGTCCTGGCCGCTGCCCGTGACCTTCCGGCCGGAGCCAACCTCGGCGGGAGTGATCTCACGACCGTCAGCGTCCCGCCGGCCATGGTCCCGGAGGGCACCTTTGCCGACAGCACCGGGCTAACCGGCAAGCAACTGGCAGCGCCGCTTCGCCAAGGGCAGCTCCTCACGGATGCGCAACTGGTGGGGCCAGGCCTGCTGACGGGAGCGCCGCCGGGGTCCGCCGCGGTGCCCCTCCGGATGGCAGACCCGTCCTCCATCCAGCTGGTGTCCCCCGGCCAGCTCGTGAACGTGGTCCTGACAGGCGGCAACGGCTATGAGCAGGCATCAGCCTCGAAAGTACTCGCCCAATCAGTGCCCGTCCTGTGGACCTCTGGCCAGGAAGGCCAAAGCGGCCAGTGGCTTGCTGCCGGGGATTCGGGCGGGCTGTTGGTGGTGGCAGCCACCCCCGCGCAGGCCAGCGCGCTGGCGGGCGCGTCAACCCAGGGAAAGCTGTTTTTCGTGCTGGTGGGATCCGGTGCCGGGTGAGCCTGTCCGCGCCGATGTTCAGCCGGTTTGCCGGATTTCTCAGCCCCAGTGCGGGGGCTTCTGCTCCTTCAGCCAAGCGTCATGGTCGTTGCCGGATTCTGCGTCCCCCCAGGAGCGGGGATCGTCTTCGGCCGCCCTGGTGGGGACCACGCCCGCTCGCTGCTGCCCGCCGCCAGTGGCACGGCGGCCTTTTGCGGGCTTCGCCGGTGCCGCCGGCTGCTCGTCTTTGGGTTGGGCAGCGTCTTCGCGCCCGGCCCCGTCTTCGGGCCCGGTCCGGTCTTTGCCTTCGGTCCCGCCGTCGGAGGTCACAGCGGGCCGTCCTTCCATTCCGTGGCCAGCCTGTCCTGGCTGGCTTCCGAACGGAAGCCTACTCCGGCGCCGGCTGCGTCGTAATCAGCAGGGCCGTGGTCCGCGGGGGCAACCTTGTCCCGATGAGCCTTTGCCTGACCCACGTCCTGCTGATCAGTGTCCGTCTCATCCGAACCAGTCTGGTCCGAACCAGTCTGGTCCGGACCCGACGGGACCGAACCCGACGGGACCGCGTGCTCCGAAGCCGTTTCCGCTGCGTTCCGGCCGGGGGCGTCCCAGCCAATCATGGCCGCAGCGCCACCGTTCGGGCCGTCACCATTCGAGTCGTCACCATTCGGGTCGTTGCCGTTCGCGTCGTCGCCGAAAGGATCATCCACGTTCCCGTATCCGGTTTCCTCCCCCGGCTCAGAGTCAAAATCGCCCACGGCGAAGGTGCTGACATCGTCATCCAGGAAGAATCCCTGCGCACCCACAGAGCGCGCGGGAAGGGCAGGCTTCTCCAGCCCGAGGTACCCACCGATCCTGTCGGCGCAGGCCGAGGGATCGGTGAAGACCTCGATGGTCCACAGCGGCATGTACCGCCAGCCGAGCCGCTCCAGCAGCTGGGGGCGCAGCCGGCTGCGTTCCCGAACAGTCATCTGGCGGTACTGCTCGGTGCCGTCCGATTCAATGGCTACCGGCCGTGGAATGTCGGCCTCATCCTGGCCCATGGTGCTGAGCGGATCGGCTGCGGCCACCACGTCGATGGCACCGTCGTACTGGTGCCAGACGCGGGCACCGCGGGCACGCAGCCGGTCACCGAGGTCGGCCACCAGCGGATCGGCTCCAAGTGCCTGTTCGCTTGCAGCTGCCCGGGACGCAGGTGTCCCCAGGTCGGTGTTTCCGGAGATTTCCCGGTCGAGGAGTTCGAAAAGATCGACTGCGCCGTGGGCCAGCCGCGTCCGGTCGAGGTCCTCCGGCTTGAAGCACGTCAGCACATGCAGCGACTGCCGCGCCCGGGTCATGGCCAGGGCAAACTTGGCCCGGCCGCCCTCGGCGGACAGCGGACCGAAGCTGTGCAGGGCGCGGCCGTGCGGCGTCCGCCCGTAGCCCGGCGAGAAGATCACACGGTCGCGGACCAGCCCCTGGGCACGCTCCAGGTCCACCACCCGGAAGGATTCATCAGCTGCCGTGAAGAATCCGGACAGCGACGGATGGTTGGGCAGCTGCAACCGGATGGACTCGCCGATGCGGGCTGCGTGCCGGAGGCTGGCAGTCACCACCGCCAGCGAGGTCCGGGGCCGGAGCCGCGCGTGCTCGAACACGAGTTCAACCACCCGGTTCACCTCGGCCACCACCGATTCGACGCCCTCATGGTCGGCGCTGGGCAGGCCGGTGCCGTCGGGCAGGTACTCCACCGTCAGCGCACGGTCCAGTCCGGTGGCCGACTGGCCCTCGGGGAGGCGGCGGAGGCCGCCGTCGTAAAAGTTCTTGCTCAGCTGCAGCACCAGGTCCTCGTCCACCGCGCGGTAGACAGAGCGCAGCGGCGCCGTCGGCAGCACCGCAGAAAGTGCCGTGAACGCGCTTTCGACGCTCTGGTGCGACTGCTCGCCGGCAGCGAGCCGCTCCACCGCAACGGTAAAGGTGCGCGGGCTGGCGATCTTGTCGTCGCCAAAGGCGATCACCTGCCGGGCACGGGCGACGGCGGGGAGGACCGCCTGCAGCGACGTCGCCTCCGCGTCGAGGATCACCACGGCGTCGAACTTTTGCTCGGCGGGCAGGAGCCCGGTCATGAGGTAGGGGCTGACGGACCAGACTGGCACCAGCATGGGAACCAGCCCGGGTGCCTGTGCCGTCAGCGCAGCCAGCGTGACCCGCCCGTCCTTGAGCAGGCTCCGGAGCAGGTCGGCCTGGCGGGCATGCTCCGCGATGCCGGCACGCCAGCGTTCGGCCAGCTTCCACCGCAGCCGGCCTGCGCCGCTGGCGATGTGGGCGTTGTCGGCGAGCCGGTACTCCGCCTCAAGCTGGCGCAGCGCGTCGCCGTCGGACATGGCCAGGTAGTCGTCGCCGCTGATCATCGCTTCGAGCGCCGACTGCCACCAGGCGAGGTCGAGTTCGGCAGCAACGGACCCGGCACCGACCTCGCGTTCCGAGAGGTCTGCCAGCAGCTCCCCCAGCCCGTGCTCGCGCATGTTCTCGATGAGCAGCGTGCGCTCGGGCAGGGTCTGCAGGGTCTGCGTGTCCGCGACCAGCCGTTCCAGACGCTCCATCAGCTCCGGGTACGGAATGTTTTCCAGCGAGCCGCCGGCGGCCGTATGCCGCAGTGCCTCGCCCAGCATCTTCATCTCGCGGGTCAGTCCGCGGTGCATGATGCTGATCTCGGCCAGGCCGGAGGGGACGGCCGGGTGCCGCTGCGTGGTGGCGTAGCCTGCCCACTGGGCACGCTGTTCCTGCACCAGCACCAGCGAACTGTGAAGGTCTGCAATGTGCACACCGGGACGGACGTACTCCTTTGCCACCCGGCGGAGGCGGGACCGCTGCATCGAGGCCATGTCGATCCCGCGCTCCCTGCGCCAGGAGGACGACGCCGTCGCGGAAATCAGGTCGGTCACCGGCCGGTCAAAGATATCTGGGGTGAACTTGTCCAGGCTTTCGCGGACGGCCACCAGAAGCTTGAGCTGGGAGCCCCATTCGGCGAACGTGGTGCCCAGCCGGATTTCGGCGTGGCCGGCCACATCCTTCATCCGTTCCTGCAGCAGCGGCAGCTTCTTCGCCACCGCACGCGCCAACTCCTGGGCTTCCTCGGTTTCCTTGCGCGTCACCAGCCGGGCCCCGTGCCAGGGGCTGGTGGTGGATGCCCTGCTGAACGCCCCGAGTTCGGCGGCACGCTTCAGCCGGCCGGCCAGCTCCTCGCGGTCCCGGATGCTGTCCAGGACGCTGCGCTTCAGGCGTACGGTGGTGGCCGGGGCAGGCTGGATGGACGTCAGCTCCGCGAGCGACTGCATGGCCTGGTACGGCGAGCAGCCCCAGCGCTGCCGAACGTTGTGCAGCGACGCGACGTGGTCCACGAGCGCGTGGCGGTGCTCCGTGAGGGTCTTGTGCAGGCTGCCGAGCTGCGGCTCCTGGGCCTTCTCGTTGCGCACGATGGCGCGCACCAGCTGTCCTTTGAGCTGCTGCGGCGCGGCGTTTCCGGACAGCTGGAAAAGGATGGAGTCCAGGCCCAGGTTTTCAAGGCGTCCGGCCACTTCGTTGAGGCTGGCCCGCCGGTCCCCCACCACCAGGACGGTCTTCCCTTCGTCCACGAGGGCACCGATGGTGTTGATGGCCGTCTGCGTCTGGCCGGTGCCGGGCGGGCTGCTCACCACCAGGGAGTCGCCTGCACGAACGGCGTCGATCACATACTGCTGGTCGGCGTCGGCGTCGAGGAGGAGCAGTTCTTCGGCAGGGTCCCGCTCGTCCACGCTGGGGAAGCGTCCGGGCTCGAGGGCGGGTACCTCCTCGACGTCACCCGCCGCAGCCTTGGCCAGCGAGGCCACCAGCGTGTTCTGCCCGTTGATCCACGGATCGTCGAGGTTCCCCGACAGGTCGGCGAAGGTCGATACCAGAAGGTTGTGCTCCACTTCGGCGCCGTGGATCGGTTTGACCAGGGTGCTGATCCGGTCCAGCACGGGCAGCGGGTCGAACCGCGCGGTGCTGTACGCCATCCGGGTCACGGCGTTGACGTCGAACACGATCCCGTGGATGGTCTTGAGGTGGCGGATAAGGGCGGGGTTGATGCGCGCTTGCTCCGTGAGCTGGAGTTCGTAGTCGTCTTCGCCGGGCCGGATGGTGAGCGACATGGCGGTCAGCATCACCGGTGCCGAGACGCGCTGCGGCTTGCCGCCGACGGCGGAGGTCCACACCACGGTGCCGGCCGAAAAGTACCCGGCCTCGATGCCGCGGTCATTGGCCAGTTCGAAAATCTTCGAGCGCAGGTTCCGGCAGGCCCGGGCGGCGACGACGTACTGCTGCTGGTCGCGGATCAGCGTGGAGAGCCGCGTCCGCCGC
This sequence comes from Arthrobacter sp. NPDC057013, assembly GCF_042674585.1. NCBI lineage: Bacteria > Bacillati > Actinomycetota > Actinomycetes > Micrococcales > Micrococcaceae > Arthrobacter > Arthrobacter sp. NPDC057013. The sequence continues at coordinate 685,920 of NZ_JBHUSE010000001.1, read as the reverse complement.
CCGGCCATCAGCTGCGCCAGGCCCGAAGGGTGCGCGTGCGTGAGGTCGATGGATCCCTCGGGCGTCTTGGTGAAGCGCAGCATGGTGTCTGCCCCTGTAACGGGCTTGAGCCCGGACAGCCACTTCCTGAGCTCCTCCGAACCCTCGGAGTCGACCTGACCTACTGACACTACTGCCTTCTTTTCTGCGCTTGCGCGTGATGACGCCTTGGACCATACGGGCATAGTTTCGAGCGTAGCCGGAATCCGCCGCGGTTGAGAGACCGCAACACTGGGTCGGCCTAAGTTGCGGCGCATTTCGCACCGTTGCCCGCCAGGCCGGATGTGATGGCAGGAAATGCAAAATGGCCGGCCTCCCTGCGGAGGCCGGCCATTTTTACAACGCTATTCCCACTCGATGGTTCCCGGCGGCTTGCTGGTGACGTCGAGCACCACACGGTTGACGCCGTCCACCTCGTTGGTGATCCGGTTGGAGATCCGGGCCAGCAGGTCGTAGGGAAGACGTGACCAGTCGGCCGTCATGGCGTCCTCGGAGGAGACGGGGCGCAGCACGATCGGGTGGCCATAGGTGCGGCCGTCGCCCTGGACGCCGACGCTGCGGACGTCCGCGAGCAGCACCACGGGCATCTGCCAGACGTCGTTGTCGAGTCCGGCGGCGGTCAGTTCGGCGCGGGCGATGGCATCGGCCTTGCGCAGCAGGTCAAGCCGTTCCTTGGTGACTTCGCCGACGATGCGGATTCCCAGGCCGGGGCCGGGGAACGGCTGACGGCCGACGATCTCCTGGGGCAGGCCGAGCTGGGCGCCCACGGCACGCACCTCGTCCTTGAAAAGGGCACGCAGGGGCTCGACGAGCTCGAACTCCAGGTCCTCCGGCAGGCCGCCCACGTTGTGGTGGCTCTTGATGTTCGCTGCGCCCTCGCCGCCGCCGGATTCGACGACGTCCGGGTACAGGGTGCCCTGCACGAGGAACTTGATCTTTTCGCCGTGCGCGGCGGCGTCGGCGATGATGGCGCGCTCGGCCTCTTCGAAGGCCCGGATGAATTCGCGGCCGATGATCTTGCGCTTGGTTTCGGGATCGCTGACGCCGGCCAGCGCCGCCTGGAAGCGTTCCTGCTCGTTGGCCACGTAGAGGTTCACGCCGGTGGCGGCAACGAAGTCGCGCTCCACCTGCTCGGCCTCGCCTTCGCGCAGCAAACCGTGGTCAACGAAGACGCAGGTCAGCTGGTCGCCGACGGCACGCTGGACGAGGGCTGCCGCAACGGCCGAGTCCACGCCGCCGGAGAGGCCGCAGATGACCCGGGCATCGCCGATCTGCTGGCGGATGCGTTCCACCTGCTCCTCGAGGATGTTGCCCGTGGTCCAGTTCTGCTCCAGCTTGGCGCCCTTGAACAGGAAGTTTTCCAACACCTGCTGGCCGTAGGCGGAGTGCTTCACCTCGGGGTGCCACTGCACGCCGTACAGGCACTTCTCCTCGTTGGCGAACGCGGCAACCTCAGCGCCCGCCGTGGTGGCCAGCACCTCGAAGCCCTCGGGAGCCTCGTGTACGGAGTCGCCGTGGCTCATCCAGGTGTTCTGGTGCTGGGGCATGCCCTCGAGGACGGAGCGGCCTTCGCCGAGGATCGTGGTCTGGGTGGAGCCGTACTCCCGCAGGCCGGTCTTGTCCACCTTGCCGCCGAGGGCGTTGGCCATCGCCTGGAAGCCGTAGCAGATGCCGAAGACCGGGACGCCGGCCTCGAACAGGTCGGCGCCGACGCTCGGCGCGCCGTCGGCGTAGACGCTGGCGGGTCCGCCGGAGAGGATGATGGCGGCAGGGTTCTTGGCCAGGAGCTGCTCAGTGCTGTAGGTATGCGGAACCACTTCCGAATACACATTCGCTTCCCGGACGCGGCGGGCAATCAGCTGCGCGTACTGGGCACCGTAGTCAACAACCAGCACCGGCTTCTGGGAAGTCTGGGATGCAGTGGGAGTAGTCACCGTACTAGCCTACTTGGCGGGCTTGCCCCGACGCATCTTGAACGGGCCCGCTGTGATGCACGGAACGCAAATCAGTAGCGGCTGGCGGCCTGCGGGTTGGCAGCGAGCTCGGCCTCCACCTCGGCGTGGAACTTCTTCTCCACTATGAAGGACAGGAACGGGACCACACCGCCGAGCGCCAGCAGGATCATCTTGGCGAACGGCCAGCGCATCAGGGTCCACAGCCGGAAGTTGGACATCAGGTACACCACGTACATCCAGCCGTGGACGATGAGCACGGTGACGGACACGTTGAACCCGCCAAGGACGCCCTTCGGTTCCGCCTGGGTGAACCCGAAGCCGAACGGCTGGCCGGTCAGGGCGTCCGTTCCGCCGGCGAAGAGGTACTGGCCGAAGCCGTAGCGGGCCACCAGCTCCGCGCACAGCAGCAGCAGCATGGCACCGGTGAGGTAGGCCATGACCTTGTAGAACTTCAGGGCGGAGCGGATCTGCGCCTCCGTGCCGCCAAAGCGGCGCTTCTTCGCCGCCCCGGTCGGGTTGGAGGGCTGGATGGCCGGCTTGGGTTCGATCATGGCTGTACCTTTTGTTGGATCTCGTTGGGTTGGGTCGGTTCTGATCCGCCGTGTGCGTGGTCGCCGTCGTCGTCTTCGGCGTCCTCGAGGCTCCTGCGGTAGTCGTCCTTGACCAGCCGCCACCAGATGAACAGGGCGAAGCCGGCGAAAACAATCCACTCCACGGAGTAGAACAGGTTGAGCCAGTTGACCTTCGCGGCCGGCGGCTGCGCGGCAATGCCGAGCGGCTCCAGGCCGCTGCCGGCGGCAGCACCGACGTCGGCCGTTCCTGACTTTTCCGCCGTGGCGGAAACGAACGCCGGGTAACTGCTGACGTTCCAGGCGTTGATGAGTTCGGCCACCGAGACGGCGGTCGCCTGTCCGGGTGCGGGCGCCGTGTTGGGCACCGGCGCCTCGGACGGCAGCAGCCGTCCGGTCAGCCGGATAATGCCCGACGGCGGGGCGCCGGCGTCGGCGGGATCGGCGATCCAGCCGCGGGCCACCGGTATGTAGGTTTTCGGTGAGGCTGCCGCGCCTTTGAGCACCGGGGCGTCGGCCACGGCAAAGGCCGTGACCACCCAGTATCCGGTCTTGCCGTCCTTGAGCCGGTTCGGCACCAGGACCTGTTTGGCCGGATCATAGGTGCCGGACGCCGTGACCATCTGGTCCGCCGCCGAACCCCGGAAGAAGTCGCCAGGCTGCAGGGTTTTCGTCAGGGCCTGGACCTGTTCGGTGGCGGGGTTGACCGGCACTTCAGGCTGCGTGGAACGGCCGAACTGCCATTGGCTCAGGAGCACAAAGACACCCGAAACGGCGATCGCAAAGACCAGGCCTGCGATCCACCGGGGCTGGAGGGCTGTTTTCCACACCCCTTAACGTTACTTCGTCCGCGTGTAGAACAACGAAACGCCTGCCCAAGGGCGGGCCTGCCCCCAGAGTGGGGCAGCCGGGTCCCTGCGTGGCGACGAAGTCGACACGAAAGGGCCTGCCCCCAGAGTGGGGCAGCCGGGTCCCTGCGTGGCGACGAAGTCGACACGAAAGGGCCTGCCCCCAGAGTGGGGCAGCCGGGTCCCTGCGC